>PNMN01000057.1 GCA_013823655.1 Comamonadaceae bacterium
CACCGGCACCTGGCAGTGCAGGTCGTCGCCCTCGCGTTCAAAGATGTCGTGCTTGCGCAGGCGGATCTCGATGTACAGGTCGCCGGCCGGGCCGCCGTTCTGGCCCGGTTCGCCGTTGCCGCTGGAGCGGATGCGCTGGCCATCGTCGATGCCGACGGGAATCTTGATCTCCAGCGTCTTTTGCTTCTTGATCTTGCCCTGGCCGTTGCAGGCGGTGCAAGGCTCGGGGATGATCTTGCCGCTGCCGTGGCAGGTGGGGCAGGTCTGCTGCACGCTGAAGAAGCCCTGGCGCATCTGCACCTGGCCCTGGCCGTGGCAGGTGGGGCAGGTCTTGACGCTGGTGCCCGGCTTGGCGCCGGTGCCTTTGCAGCTGTCGCAGTCGTCCCAGCTGGGGATGCGGATCTGGCTGTCCTTGCCGTTGGCGGCCTCTTCCAGGCTGATTTCCATGGCGTACGACAGGTCGGCGCCGCGGTAGACCTGGCGGCCGCCGCGCTGGCCGCGCGCGCCACCGAAGATGTCGCCAAAGATGTCGCCGAACGCGTCGCCGAAGCCGGCAAAACCTTCGGCGCCCGGGCCGCCGCGCAGGTTGGGGTCCACGCCGGCGTGGCCGTGCTGGTCGTAGGCGGCGCGCTTTTGCGCGTCGCTCAGCATCTCGTAGGCTTCCTTGGCTTCCTTGAACTTTTCTTCGGCCGCCTTGGCCGTGTCACCCTGGTTGCGGTCCGGGTGGTGCTTCATCGCGAGCTTGCGATACGCCTTCTTGATTTCGTCTTCCGAGGCGTTCTTGGGCACGCCGAGGATTTCGTAAAAGTCGCGTTTGGCCATGTTGGAGTGCGGTGCTTGTTGAGTACAAACGCCGCGTCGGGTTGCCCTGACGCGGCGGTGGTTGGCTAATGCCTGCGGGCGATCAGCCCTTCTTCACTTCCTTGACTTCGGCGTCCACGATGTCGTCGTCCTTGGCGTTCGGCGAGGCGGCACCGGCATCGGCCTGCTGGGCACCCGCGCCGCCACCCGCAGCGGCGGCGGCTTCGGCCTGCGAGGCCGCGTACACCTTCTCGCCCAGCTTCTGGCTGGCGGTCATGAGCGTTTCGGTCTTGGCTTCGATGGCGGCCTTGTCTTCGCCCTTGGCGGCTTCTTCCACGTCTTTCAACGCGGCTTCGATGGCCTCCTTCTCGCTCGCGTCGAGCTTGTCGCCGTGTTCGCCCAGGCTCTTCTTCACGCTGTGCACCATGGCTTCGGCCTGGTTGCGGGCCTGAACGAGTTCGACCTTCTTCTTGTCGTCGGCGGCATTCAGCTCGGCGTCTTTCACCATCTGCTGGATCTCGGCTTCAGAAAGACCGGAGTTCGCCTTGATGGTGATCTTGTTTTCCTTGCCGGTGCCCTTGTCTTTGGCGCCCACGTGCAGGATGCCGTTGGCGTCGATGTCGAAGGTCACTTCAATCTGCGGCATGCCGCGCGGCGAGGCGGGGATGCCTTCGAGGTTGAACTCGCCCAGCGCCTTGTTGCCGACAGCGATCTCGCGCTCGCCCTGGAACACCTTGATGGTCACGGCCGGCTGGTTGTCTTCGGCGGTGGAGAAGACCTGGCTGAACTTGGTCGGGATGGTGGTGTTCTTGGCGATCATCTTGGTCATGACGCCGCCCATGGTTTCGATACCGAGCGACAGCGGGGTCACGTCGAGCAGCAGCACGTCCTTGCGGTCGCCACTGAGCACCTGGCCCTGGATGGCGGCGCCCACGGCCACGGCTTCGTCGGGGTTCACGTCCTTGCGTGGCTCCTTGCCGAAGAATTCCTTCACCTTTTCCTGCACCTTGGGCATGCGGGTCATGCCGCCGACCAGGATCACGTCGTGGATGTCGGAAACGCTCACGCCAGCGTCCTTGATGGCCATGCGGCAGGGGGCGATGGTGCGCTCGATCAGCTCTTCCACCAGGGCTTCGAGCTTGGCGCGCGACAGCTTGATATTCAGGTGCTTGGGGCCCGATGCGTCGGCGGTGATGTAGGGCAGGTTGATGTCGGTCGCGGCCGAGCTGGACAGCTCAATCTTGGCCTTTTCGGCGGCGTCTTTCAGGCGCTGCAGGGCGAGCACGTCCTTGGACAGGTCCACGCCCTGGTCCTTCTTGAACTCGCCGATGATGAAGTCGATGATGCGCTGGTCGAAGTCTTCGCCGCCCAGGAAGGTGTCGCCGTTGGTGGACAGCACTTCAAACTGCTTCTCGCCATCGACGTCGGCGATCTCGATGATGGAGACGTCGAAGGTGCCGCCGCCCAGGTCGTACACCGCGATCTTGCGGTCGCCCTTTTCCTGCTTGTCCAGGCCAAAGGCCAGCGCCGCGGCGGTGGGCTCGTTGATGATGCGCTTGACGTCCAGACCGGCGATGCGACCGGCGTCCTTGGTGGCCTGGCGCTGGGCGTCGTTGAAGTAGGCCGGCACGGTGATGACGGCTTCGGTCACGGCTTCGCCCAGGTAGTCCTCGGCGGTCTTCTTCATCTTGCGCAGGATGTCGGCGCTGACCTGCTGGGCCGACATCTTCTTGCCACGCACTTCGACCCAGGCGTCGCCGTTGTCGGCGGCCACGATGGCGTAGGGCATGAGGTCGATGTCCTTCTGCACTTCTTTCTCGGTGAACTTGCGACCGATCAGGCGCTTGATGGCGTAGAGCGTGTTCTTGGGGTTGGTCACGGCCTGGCGCTTGGCGCTGGCGCCGACCAGCACCTCACCGTCTTCCTGGTAAGCCACGATGGACGGCGTGGTGCGCGCACCCTCGCTGTTCTCGATCACCTTGGTGGTGTTGCCTTCCATGATGGACACGCACGAGTTGGTGGTGCCCAGGTCGATGCCGATGATTTTTCCCATGTTCTCTGCTCCGGTTCTAGAAAAAGTGAATGTTGAAAACGGTGTGGATGCTCAGCGCAAAACCTGTGCATCCGATGTGGAGGATGTGTGGATAAGTCGGGTGTTTTTCAAGACCCCGGCCCCACAAATGGCTTTACTTGGGCGCCGCCACCGTGACCAGCGCCGGGCGCAGCACGCGGTCGGCGATCAGGTAGCCCTTCTGCAGCACGGCCACCACGGTGTTGGCTTCCTGCTCGGCGGGCACCATGCAGATGGCCTGGTGCTGGTGCGGGTCGAACTTGGCGCTGGCGGCCGGGGCGATCTCCAGCACCTTGTGGCGCTCCAGAGCGGTTTTCAATTGCTTGAGCGTGGCTTCGGAGCCTTCGCGCAGCTGTTCGCGCGTGGCTTCCTGGATGGCCAGGCCGGCTTCCAGGCTGTCGGCCACCGGCAGCAGGCTCTCGGCAAAACTCTCCACCGCGAACTTGCGGGCTTTGCTGATCTCGTCTTCGGCGCGTCGGTGCGCGTTTTGTGCTTCGGCCTTGGCGCGCAGGAACTGGTCGGCCAGATCGGCGTTCCTGGCCCTGAGTTCGGTGATTTGATGGGTCAGTGCGGACAGCGCGTCGGCTTCGGCCACGGCGGCCGCGGCCAGTGCTTCTTCCGGGCTGACGGGGGCGGCGTTTTCGGGGCTGTCAGCGGGGGTCTGTGGTTGGCTCATGGCGGTAAAAATCAAAAAAAATCAACGGGCAAAGCGGGCCGGTGCGCGCCAGTTGGGGACGCTCGGGCCAGATTCAAGACAGGGCGACAGCAAAAGCGGTCTGAGCGGGAGAGAATCGAGACTTTTTGCACCAGACCCTATCCCATGAAACTCTTCCGTCACGGCCCGCAGGGCGCTGAAAAACCCGGTCTGATCGACACCAGCGGCGCGCTGCGCGACCTCTCGGGTGTGGTGGCGGACATCGGCCCGGCCACCCTGGGGCGAGATTCTATGTCCCGGCTTGGGGCCATCGACCCGGCCACGCTGCCCCTGGTGCCCGCCGCCGCCCGCATCGGTGCCTGTGTGGGCGGCGTGGGCAACGTGGTTTGCATCGGCCTGAACTACGCCGATCACGCCGCCGAGGCGGGCATGAAGCCGCCGGGCCAGCCCATCGTGTTCAACAAACACAACGGCGCGATCAGCGGTCCGAACGATGACGTATGGCTCCCGCCGGGCTCACAGAAGCTGGACTGGGAGGTGGAGCTGGGCATCGTGATCGGCGAGCGGGCCTTTCACGTCAGCGAGGCGGAAGCGTTGCAGCACGTGGCCGGCTTCTGCCTGGTGAACGACGTGTCCGAGCGCGCCTACCAGATCGAATACGAAGGCCAGTGGACCAAGGGCAAGAGCTACCCGACGCACTGCCCGATCGGCCCCTGGCTGGTGACGCCCGACGAGCTGGGCGACCCGCAGGACGTGGACCTGTGGCTGGACGTGAACGGCGTGCGCCGCCAGACCGGCAACACCCGCACCATGATCTTCGGCGTGGCGCAGATCGTGAGCTACCTCAGCCGCTTCATGGCGCTGATGCCGGGCGACGTGATCCCCACCGGCACGCCACCGGGCGTGGGCATGGGGCAGAAGCCGCCGCTTTACCTGCAGGCGGGCGACGTGATTTCACTGGGCGGGCGTGGCCTCGGCGAGCAGCGCCAGACGGTGGTGTACACGCTGATCTGAGCGACCCGACTTCGGTTTCGAACCCACTCTCTCAGCCGCTCAGGAGTGCCCCGTTGGCCGAAGCAGCGGCGGTACGCGCCTGCTGCTGCGACCACTTGCCGGCGAACAGCTGCACCTCGTGCATGCGGCGCGCCAGGTCGGCGCCCTGGCTGGTGAGGCGGTAGCCGTCGCCGGTGTGGTCCACCAGGTGCGCAGCGCGCAGCTCTTTCAGCCGGGTGTTGAGCGTGTTGGGGGTGGCTCCGCCCACGCTGTCCTGCAGCAGGCGGAAGGTCTGGGGGTGGCCGTCACTCAAGGCCCAGATCACGCGCATGGCGTAGCGCGACTCCAGCAGGTCGAACAGCTGGATCACAGCCGCGTTGTCTTTGGCACCCATGCACATCTCCTGAAGCAGACTTGCAAGACCACTATACGGTGCTTGCTAGCCATTCACTAGCGGAACAGCCCGCAACCAGCGGGTTTCGGCGCTCAGGATTTACCCGGATTGATTTCTGCTCCGTCGCGGTACACCTTGCGCAGCAAGGCCTTGAGGGTGTCGAGCTCGTCGGCACTCAGGCGGCTGGCCACATCGGCTTCGAGCAGTGACGCCGTGGCCTGTGCGCTTTTTTGCAGCTTCTGGCCAGCGGGTGAAAGGTGCAGGCCCTGGGCGCGGCGGTCGGTGGGGTGGGGGCGGCGCTCGATCAGACCGCGTTGGTCCAGGCTCTTGACCATGCCCACCAGGTTGGGCGGCAGGATGTCCAGCGCCGCACACAGCTGGCGCGAGGTGATGCCGGGGTTGTGAGCGATGAGCGTGAGCACCGAAAAATCCACCGGCCGCAGGCCAAACGGCGCCATGCGCTGCAGGAACACGCCGATCACCGCCAGCGCGGCGCGCCGCGCGTTGTAGCCCAGCAGGCTTTCCAGGTAGCGGGTGTCGATGCCGGATTCGGTTTCGATGGCCGCCGAAGATTTGGGCAATGGGCCCACAACGGTCTTGCGGGCCGCGCGGGGACGGCGCAGGGTGTTGGCGAGGGTTGTTTCCGGCATGGGTGTCAAGGATAGCGTGAACCACTTCGTTGACCGGGGCATGTCACCCCGCCAGGGTCGATTCCATCATCGCCAGCCGCATCTCGAACTCGGGCCAGACCCAGCGCCAGAAGCCGGCTTGTGAGGTCTGCCAGCGAGCGGCCTCGGCGCCGGGCGTGCTGCCAATGCGGGCCCAGGCCCAGGCCATGAGCAGCATGGCCTGGGCACGCAGGAAGTCGTCGGCCAGCCAGTGCGGCAGATCGGCGGGGGCGTCTTTGGCGGTGGCGCGCGGCAGCAGCTGATCGCGCAAGAAGGCGCTGAAGCGGGTGAGTTCGTTCTTCACACGCAGGGCTTGTTCGTCATGGCCCAGCTCGGCGCCGATGTCGGTCAGCAGTTGTTGCAGCGCTGCACCGCCATCGGGCAGTGTCTTGCGCAGCAGCAGGTCGATCGCCTGGATCTCGTTGGTGCCCTCGTAGATCATGGCCACACGCGCATCGCGCACGATCTGCTCGATGCCCCATTCGCGCACGTAGCCGTGGCCGCCGAACACCTGCAGGCAGGCGCTGGCGCCGTGGAAGGCCTGGTCGGTCCAGGCCGACTTGAGCACCGGCGTGACCAGCGCGCACCAGCGGCTGGCGAGGTCGCGCCGGGTGGCTTCGCCGTGGTGCTTGAGGATGTCCAGCTCCAGCGCGGTGCGGTAGGCCACCACACGGCCGGCATCGATCCAGGCGCGCTGCGCGTCGAGGATGCGGCGCATGGCTGGGTGCTCCTCAATGAGATCTGCCTCGCCGACCTTTGCTGTTCCGCCGGGCGCGCGCATCTGGCGCCGTTCCTTCGAGTACGCATCGGCCTTCTGCCAGGCCGCGTCGAGCAAGCCGATGCCCTGCAGGCCCACGTGCAGGCGGGCGGCGTTCATCATCACGAACATGGCGTTCAGGCCCTTCCCGGGTTCGCCCACGATCCAGGCTGCGGCCTCGTCGAAGCGCATCACGCAGGTGGGGCTGCCGTGCAGGCCCATTTTTTCTTCGATGCGCTCGCAGACCACCTCGCTGCGTTCCCTGGCCCCCACGCTCCCCACTTCGTGTGGTTCGCTGCCCCCCGAGGGGGCTGGCCTTGCTCGGGGCGGCCCGGCGCGGCGGCCGTCACCGTCTTCATAGAACTTGGGCACCAGGAACAATGACAAGCCCTTGGGGCCGGGCGGGCTGTCGGGCAGTCGCGCGAGCACCAGGTGCACGATGTTGTCGGTCAGGTCGTGTTCGCCGCCGGAGATGAAGATCTTGGTGCCGGACAGCGCGTAGCGGCCTTCGGGGTCGTTCGCCAGCGGCACGGCCTTGGTGCGGCACAGGCCGAGGTCCGATCCCGCGTGCGGCTCGGTCAGGCACATGGTCGCCAGCCATTCGCCGGTGGCGACCTTTGCCAGGTAGCGCGCCTTCAACTCGGGCGAAGCGTGGTGCTTGATGCATTCGTAGGCGCCGTGCAGCAGACCGGGCGCCATGGTCCAGCCGTGGTTGGCGGCGCTCAGGTTTTCGTAGAGCATGGCTTTCAGCGCGGTCGGCAGGCCCTGGCCGCCGTCTTCGGTGGCGCACGCCAGCGATGGCCAGCCGGCCTGCCAGAAGGCCTGGTACGCGTCGCGAAATCCCGGCGGCATCGTCACCGCGTCGGCCTTCCACTGGGCGCCCACCTCGTCGCCCTCGCGGTTGAGCGGCGCGATCACTTCGCCCACGAACCTGGCGGCTTCGTCCGTCACCTGCACCAGCAGGTCGCCATCGAAGTCGGCATGGGCGGGCAGGGTAGCAAACTGCTGCGGCGCCCGCAGCACGTCCAGCAGGATGAAGCGTTGTTCGGCGGGCTGGGGCTGGTAGGCGTTCATGGGGTCTGGGTGGTTTGGGGTCAGCGTGTGCGGGCTGCCTGCTTTGTCTTGTCGGGTGATCCTTCGAGGCCGGCCAGCAGGGCCTTGTTGCTGCCCGGGATGACCATCTGGAACTTGTTGTCCACGGTGGTGTATTCGTAGTAACCCATGCGTGCGATGGGCTGCATCTTGAGCACGTCGACCATGCCGTTGCCGTCGATGTACTGGTCGTCGATGTGGATCGCGACCACGCGGCCGAACACCACGTCCACCGTGCCCATGGGCGGCTTGCCGGGGAAGCGCAGGGTGTTGAGGTACTCGCACTCGAACTGGATCGGCGAGCCTTTGACGCGTTTGGGTTGGACGAGCCGGCTCTGCAGTTTCTCCAGCCCGGCGCGTTGAAACTCGTCCATGCCGTGCGGCAGTTCTTCGGCGCTGATGTTGACCGCTTCGCGCAGCGCATAGGTGGCCATGTTCCAGACGAACTGGCCGGTCTGCTCGGCGTTGCGCACCGAGTCCTTGCGCTCGCCCCGCGTGCTCTGGTTGGCGCTGAACATGACGCTGGGCGGGTCGAAGGTCACGTTCTGGAACTGGCTGTAGGGCGCGAGGTTGTCGCGGCCCTTTGCGTCCACCGTAGAGATCCAGCCGATGGGGCGCGGGACCACGCAGGACTTGAACGGATCGTGTGGCAGGCCGTGGGGTGTCCTGCCGGGTTCGTAGTACATGCGTGGTTTCCGCGTGGGGATGGTCAGGACTCGGCGGTGAAACCGATCTTCTTGACCAGCGGGCCCCAGAGGTCGTGGTAGAACTTCATGCTCTTGGCCATCTCGTCGGGCGTGCCACCCACCGGCACCATGCCCGACAGGGCCAGGCTGTCGATGACGGTCTTGTCCTTGAGCGCGGCGTTGATCGCCTGGTTGGCGTTGGTGATCACCTGAGCCGGGGTCTTGGCCGGGGCGTAGAAGCCGAACCACTCTTCCACCACCAGGTCGGGGAAGCCCTGCTCGGCAAACGTGGGTACCTCGGGCACAAAGGCCGAGCGCTGCTTGCCCGATGTGGCGATGATGCGCAGCCTGCCGGCCTTGTGGTTGGGCAAAAAGTCGCCGTGCGGCGTGACCATGCTGGCGAGCTGGCCACCGATCATGTCGGTGATGCCGGGGATGGAGCCTCGGTAGGGCACGTGCTTGAGCTCGACACCCGACTCGATGCCCAGCAGTGCGCCCAGAAAGTGGGGCGTGGAGCCTGCGGCGGGCGAGCCGTAGTTGGCCATGGTGGGGTTGGCCTTGCACCAGGCCAGGTAGTCCTTCACCGTTTTCACCGAAGCGGGAACCATGGGGCCGACCGCCAGGCCGTGCACCA
The DNA here is from genome assembly GCA_013823655.1 of Comamonadaceae bacterium. Lineage (GTDB taxonomy): Bacteria > Pseudomonadota > Gammaproteobacteria > Burkholderiales > Burkholderiaceae_C > Hydrogenophaga. The sequence goes on from PNMN01000057.1 coordinate 8,752, forward strand.
GCAGGGAGGCCATGGCGACCGGCACCAGGTCTTTGAACGGGTCGTAGCTCAGCTGCTTGTAGATGTGCGGGTAGATCGACATCATCGAATACGGCGTGAGCAGCAGCGTAGCGCCATCGGGTGCGGCGTTCTTCACCGCCTCCACCGCGATGCGGCCGGCGGCACCGGTCCTGTTCTCCACCACAGCAGCGTTCTTGGTGTAGGCGGTGCCGCCCAGCTTTTCACCGATGCGGCGGCTGGTCACGTCGGCGCTGCCGCCGGCCGGGAAACCGTTGATGATCCTGACTTGCTCCAGCGCCTGGGCGTGGGCGCTTTGCAGACCCAGGCTGGCCAGCAGGCCGGATGCGGCGGATGCCTGAATGAATTGACGACGGTCGATGCTCATGGTGTTGTCTCCGGTTGGTGTGGAAAAAATGAAAGGACCCTTCTGGGAGGGTTTCAACGGCAGCCGCTCAGCTGCACAAGGCCTTGATGTCGGCCGGGATCGGGATGGCTTTGATGCGGTCCGGGTTGGCCGGGTCGCGCATGCAGAAGGCGCGGGTTTCAGAGCCTTCGCACAGCACGGTGTCGCCGCGTTTCACGACGTGCTTGTGGATCAGCACCTTCTCGCGCCATTCGGTCACGCTGGTGTGGATCTGCAGCCGCTCGCCGTAGGTGGCGGGCTTCATGAACTTGGTGTGGATCTCCAGCAGCGGCGTGCCGATGATCCCAGTCGACTTGACCAGCTCGCGCCAGGGCGGCACGCCGCACTGCACGAAGAAATTCAGCGACGAGGCGTCCATCCACTTGCTGAAATTGGGGAAGAAGACGATGCCGGCGGGATCGCAGTCGCCGAACATCACCTCGACCTCATACACAACGGTTTTTGACATAAATAAAAGCCATTCAAAGAAGTGCATTGACCAAGGGCGCCGCGGAACCGGCTTTGCCGGGCCGCCAGCGCCGCCCCTCGGGGGGTGACGCCGCGCAGCGGCGGCGCGGGGGGTACCAGTTACCTTGGCGCCATTCTCAGTGCGCCATCAAGGCGGATGGTTTCGCCGTTCAGGTGGCCGTTGCTCACGATGTGCGTGGCGAGTTGCGCGAACTCCTCGGGCTTGCCCAGGCGCTGCGGGAACGGGATGCTCGCGGCCAGCGAGTGCTGCACCGGTTCGGGCAGGGTCTTCATCAGCGGCGTGAGGAACAGGCCGGGGGCGATGGTGCAGACGCGGATGCCGTGTTGCGCGAGGTCGCGCGCCATCGGCAGGGTCATGCCGACCACGCCGGCCTTGGACGCGCTGTAGGCCTGCTGGCCCACCTGGCCGTCGAACGCGGCCACGCTGGCGGTGAACACCATCACGCCGCGCTCGCCGTCTTCCATCGGGTCGAGCCTGGCGCAGGCGGCGGCGAACAGGCGCGCTGCGTTGTAGGTGCCGATCAGGTTGACGTTGATGACGCGCGCGAAGTCTTCCAGCGGGGCGGCGTTGCCGTCCTTGCCGACCATGCGCTTGGCACTGCCGATACCGGCGATCTGCATCAGGATGCGGGCCGGGCCATGGGCCGTGGCGGCGGTTTCGATCGCGGTCTGCATGCTGTCGGGGTCCGACACGTTGCACGGCACAGCGACCCCGCCGATCTCGGCCGCGACGCGTTGGGCGTTCTCCAGATTCAGGTCGAGCACCGCGACCTTGGCGCCCAGGCGGGCGAGTTCGCGGGCGGTGGCTTCGCCGAGGCCAGAGCCTCCGCCGGTGACGAGCGCGGCGTGTCCTTGGATGTTCATGTGTGTGTCCTTGTGTTGGGTCAGATCGAGGTGTTTTCGATGAGCAGCGCGATGCCCTGGCCACCGCCCACGCAGGCGCTGGAGACGCCGTAGCGTTGGCCCGAGCGCTGCAGTTCGCGCGCCAGGGTGAGCGTCAGGCGCACGCCGGTGGCGGCCAGCGGGTGGCCGAGCGCGATGGCGCCGCCGTTGACATTCAGCCGCGCCAGGTCCAGGCCGAGTTCGCGGCCCACGGCCAGCGTCTGCGCGCCTTGCGCTTCGTTGATCTCGAAGCGGCCGATCTGATCGAGCTTCAGACCGGTGCGTTCCAGCAGCAGGCGGATGGCGGGCGCCGGACCGATGCCCATGATCTCGGGCGGCACGCCCACCACCGCAGCGGCCACCACACGCGCCAGCGGCCGCTGGCCTTGCGCCTTGGCGTAAGCGCCTGACGCCACCACGCAGGCCGCCGCCGCATCGACCAGGGCCGAGCTGTTGCCGCCGGTCTGCACGCCGCCTTCGTAGACGGGTTTGAGCTTGGCCAGCACCTCGGGCGGCGAGAGGCGCGGGTGGGTGTCGGTCGCGACCTCGGTCAGCTTGCCCTGCAGCCGGATGCCGCGTGCCTTGTAGCCGTCCAGCTCGAATGTTTCGGTGATCACCGGCACGATCTCGCCCGCCAGAAAGCCGCTCTGCTGGGCCGCCACCGCCTTGGCGAACGAGGCCGATGCGAAGGTATCTACCTCTTCGCGTGTGATGCCGTACTTCTTCGCCAGATTCTCGGCGGTCTGGATCATGTTGATGCCAGCCGCCGGGTCCTTGAGCGCTTCCCACATGTAGTCTTTGAAGCCCACCGGCGCGCCGAGCTTGAAACCGGTGCGGTGGTCGAAGGCGGCGATGGGGTTGCGCGTCATGCTCTCGGTGCCCACCACCAGGGCCACGTCGCAGGCGCCGCCCTGGATGTGTTCACCGGCCTGGCGGAACAGCTCGAAGCCGGTGCCGCAGATGCGCTGCGCCATCACCGCCGGGACTTCAACCGGCACGCCGGCGTACAGGCCGATGTGGCGCGGCAGGAAGAACTGGTCGAAGTCGCCCGGCGCCATGTTGCCCGTGACCACCGAGCCGATGTGCTCCCCCGGCACGCCCGAACGCTGCAGCGCGGCGCGCGCGGCCTTGATGCCCAGGTCGGTCGGCGAGATGTGCCCCAGCGCACCGCAGTAGTCCACCATCGGCGTGCGAACACCGTCGAGGATGACCACGTCGGCGAACGCGTTGAAAAAACCTTTGTGTGCCATGTCGTGTTGCTTCAGACTTGAGGTTTCAGAATGAACCGAAGGCCATCGCTGTGAAGCTTGGCCACCGTCTCCGCGCGGTGCATCAGCACGGCGCGCTGGTTGATCGAGCCTTTGTCGGTGATCTCGCCGCGGTCGATGGTGGGCGCGTCGGCCAGCAGGCACAGGCGCGCGATGCGGTTGGCGCTGCCGGTGGCGTTTCTGGCCAGTTCGTCCACGATCTGCTGGAACTGCGCCAGCACGCCGGGTGCGTCCAGCACGTCGTGCAGCGAGGCATCTGCAGGCAGGCCAGCCAGCTGGCGCACCGCGAGCGTGGGGAACACCATGGCGCCGACCTCCTTCATGTTCAGTCCGGTCAGCACCACATCCTGGATGTAGGGCGCGCCGGCCGCAATGATCTTGCCGCGCAGCGGACCCACGCTGACGAAGGTGCCGGTGGCGAGCTTGAAGTCTTCGGCGATGCGGCCGTCGAACTTCAGGCCCTGGTGCACATCGGTCTCGTCGATCCACTTGACCGCGTCGCCGGTCTTGAAGAAACCCTCGTCGTCGAACGCATCGGCGGTTTCCTCGGGCTGGCGCCAGTAGCCGGGCGTGATGTTCGGACCGCGGTAGCGCACCTCCGTTTTGCCTTGCGTGTCGACCAGCTTGAGTTCCAGTCCCGGCGTCGGCAGGCCCAGGTCGCCGGCCTTCACGGTGGGGCTGGTGACGAAGATGCCGAACGGGCCGGACTCGGTCATGCCCAGGCCGGTGCCCATGACGATGCGCTCGCCCACTTCGCGCTCCTGGCTCTGAAACAGGCTGTCCCAGATCGGCTGGGCGAGTGCCGCGCCGGCGTAGAAAAACATGTTGACCTTGGACAGCAGGTTCTTGCGCAGCACATCGTCGGTCTTCATCGCGTGGGCGATCGCTTCGAAGCCGGTGGGCACGTTGAAGTACACCGTGGGCGCGATCTCGCGCAGGTTGCGCAGCGTTTCGTCCATCAGGGCGGGCGTGGGTTTGCCGTCGTCGATGTAGAGCGTGCCGCCGTGGTAGATCACCATGCCGACGTTGTGGTTGCCGCCAAAGGTGTGGTTCCAGGGCAGCCAGTCGATCAGCGTCAGCTCGCCCTGGCCCAGCACCGGCATCGACTGCGTCATCTGCTGCTGGTTGGCGCACCACATGCGCTGGGTGTTGATGACGGCCTTGGGCATCTTGGTCGAGCCCGAAGTGAACAGGAACTTGACGACGGTGTCGGGCCCGGTGGCGGCCATCGCCGCGTCCACCGCCGACGTGGGTTCGGTGGCCAGCAGCGCGGCAAACGAGGTGGTGGTGCGTCCGGGCACGGTGCCGTCGGTACAGACCAGTTCCACGTCATCGCCCAGCGTGGCCAGCATGGCGCGGCCATAGCGGTTGGCGTCGCTGGCAAACACCAGGCCCGGGGTCAGGGTCTTGATGACGTGCTTGAGCTTGTCGTAGTCCTGGCTGATGAGCGAATACGGTGGCGAGGTCGGGCACCAGGGAATGCCGGCGTACAGGCAGCCCAGCGCCAGCAGCGCGTGCTCCAGGTCGTTTTCACTGAGGATCAGTACCGGCTTGTCGGCGTTCAGGCCACGGTTCAGCAGGCCCTGGCCGATGCGGCGCGCCGCGTCCAGCGCTTGCGCGAAGCTGATGTGCTTCCAGTGACCGCTGCTGCCGTCGGCGTTCTTCACGCGGCGCGCGAACAGGGTCTGGTCGGGGCGCTCTTTCGCCCAGTGCAGCAGCCGGTCGGTCAGGCGTTCTGGGTAGGGGCCGAGTTCCTGGTCAGCGCGCAGGTAGTGCGTGCCGGTTTCACCATCGCGCAAGGTGGCGCGGGTGACGCCGAATGTCAGGGGCCGGTACTTCGCTGCGGTCATGTGTTGTCTCCTCAAGTCTCTTGTGCCGCGGTCGTGGCGTTGATCAGTCCGCCTTCTTCACCTTTTCGGCTTTGCCTTGCAAAAACGCCTGGACTCGCTCCTTGGCTTCCGGCGCGCTCTGGGCGATGGAGGCCATCAGCGCTTCGGTGAACAGGCCGTGGTCGGCCGGCTGTTCGGCGATGCGCGGCAGCGCGTGCATGAGCGCGAAGTTGGTCATGCGGGCGTTGCCGGCGATGCGGGTGGCCAGCTCGATGGCCTTGTCCAGCGCGGTGCCGGTCGGCACCAGGTACTGCGCCAGGCCGATGCGTTCGCCGTCGGCGGCGTTGTAGACGCGGCCGGTCAGCATCATGTCGGTCATGCGGGCCGCGCCGATCAGCCTGGGCACACGCACCGCGCCGCCGCCGCCGACGAAGATGCCGCGCGTGCCTTCGGGCAGGGCGTAGAAGGTGGTCTCGTCGGCCACGCGGATGTGGCAGGCGCTGGCCAGCTCCAGGCCGCCACCCACCACCGCACCGTGCAGCGCGGCGACCACGGGCACGCTGCCTTTGTCAACGCATTCCAGCGCGGCGTGCCACATGCGCGAGTGAAAGACGCCTTCTGACGCATCGCGCTCGCTCAGTTCCGACAGGTCCAGGCCGGCGCAGAAGTGTTC
>PNMN01000058.1 GCA_013823655.1 Comamonadaceae bacterium
GTCCAGATCTTGCCCCGCTTTTCATCCTGTCGGCCCTTGCGGTGTTGAATGTTGGCCCATTTGCTGTGTCCAGCCACGAGTGAGTCCTTTTTTCTGACCAGAATTTGGTGTAATAACCTTCGATTTTACGACCCGCCCCTTTCCTCTCATTGCAAGGATGCCCGCCATGGCCGAACCGATGTTGATCGCCCAGAACCCGAATGCCCAGTGCCACCTGCTGCCCGGACTGGCCAACCGCCACGGGCTGATCACCGGCGCCACCGGCACCGGCAAAACGGTCACGCTGCAAACCCTGGCCGAGCAGTTCTCCAACATCGGCGTGCCGGTCTTCATGGCCGACGTGAAAGGCGACCTCACCGGCATCAGCCAGACCGGCAAACTGCCCGACAAGGTGGTGAAGATCCTGGCCGACCGCGGCATCACCCCGACCACGCCGCAGGCCTGCCCCACCACCCTGTGGGACGTGTTCGGCAAGCAGGGCCACCCGGTGCGCGCCACCATTTCCGACATGGGGCCACTGCTGCTGGCGCGCATGCTGGATTTGAACGACACCCAGGCCGGCGTGCTCAACCTGGTGTTCAAAATAGCCGACGACAACGGCTTGCTGCTGCTGGACATGAAAGACCTGCGGGCCATGCTGCAGCACGTGGGCGACAACGCCAAGCAGTTCACGACCGAGTACGGCAACGTCAGCGCCGCCAGCATCGGCGCCATCCAGCGCGGCCTGATGCAGGTGGAGCAGCAAGGGGGCGACAAGTTTTTTGGCGAGCCCATGCTCGATATCAACGACTTCATGCAGACCGAGCGCGGCAAAGGCGTGATCAACATCCTGGCGGCCGACCAGCTGCTGAACGCACCGCGCCTGTACGCCACCTTCCTGCTGTGGATGCTGTCCGAACTGTTCGAGAGCCTGCCCGAGATCGGCGACCCCGAAAAACCCAAGCTGGTGTTTTTCTTCGACGAGGCCCACCTGCTGTTCAACGACGCGCCCAAGGTGCTGATCGAGCGCATCGAGCTGGTCGTCCGCCTGGTGCGCTCCAAGGGCGTGGGCGTGTATTTCGTGACCCAGAACCCGCTGGACATTCCCGACAGCGTGCTGGGCCAGCTGGGCAACCGGGTGCAGCACGCGCTGCGTGCCTTCACGCCGCGCGACCAGAAAGCGGTGAAAGCCACGGCGCAGACCATGCGGCCCAAGGCCGGGCTGGACATCGAGGCCGCCATCACCGAACTGGCGGTGGGCGAGGCGCTGGTGAGCCTGCTGGACGCCAAGGGCCGCCCGAGCGAGACCGAGCGCGTGTTCGTGCTGCCGCCCGGCAGCCAGCTGGGGCCCATCACCGATGCCCAGCGCCAGCAACTGCTGGCCGGTTCGCTGGTGGCCGGGGTCTATGAGAAAACGGTGGACCGCGAAAGCGCGCATGAGATTTTGCGTGCGCATGTCGAGGCCCGCACCGCTGAAGCCGCCCCCGCCGAAACCGGTGGCGTGAAGACACCGCGCATTCCCGGCGTGACCGACAAGGGCGCAGCACCCGCTGGGGGAGGCGGCATCGGTGGCATGGTCAACGAAGCCCTGTTCGGACGCACCGGTCCGCGCGGTGGCCAGTACGACGGACTGGTCCAGACCATGGCCAAGACGGCGGCACGCAGCGTGGCCAGCGGCATTGGTCGCCAGATCGTGCGCGGCGTGCTGGGCAGCCTGCTGGGCGGCAAACGCTGATTGCGCCCAGCAAAAAGGCCCGGCATTGCCGGGCCTTTGTGTTTGAGCCGAAAAGGCATCAACCGGCGGTGGCCTCTTCCGGCTTGGCCTTGCCTTCCTTCTTCGGCAGGGGCTGGATGTCGAGCTTGACTTCCTGGGTCTCTTTGCCGTCCTCGCCCGTTTTGCTTTCCAGGTCCACCGTCAGGCGACCACCTTCGGTCAGGCGGCCGAACAGCAGTTCGTCGGCCAGGGCGCGGCGGATCGTGTCCTGGATCAGGCGCTGCATCGGGCGCGCGCCCATGAGCGGGTCGAAGCCCTTTTTGGCCAGGTGCTTGCGCAGCGTGTCGGTGAAGGTGACTTCGACCTTCTTCTCGGTGAGCTGACCTTCGAGCTGCAGCAGGAACTTGTCCACCACCCGCATGATGACGTTCTCGTCCAGCGCCTTGAAGCTGACCATGGCATCCAGCCGGTTGCGGAACTCGGGCGTGAACAGGCGCTTGATGTCGGCCATCTCGTCGCCCGATTCACGCGGGTTGGTGAATCCGATGGTGGCCTTGTTCATGGTCTCGGCGCCCGCGTTCGTCGTCATGATGACGATAACGTTGCGGAAGTCGGCCTTGCGCCCGTTGTTGTCGGTCAGCGTGCCGTGGTCCATCACCTGCAGCAGCACATTGAAGATGTCCGGATGCGCCTTCTCGATTTCGTCGAGCAGCAGCACGCAGTGCGGTTTCTTGGTGATCGCCTCGGTCAGCAGGCCGCCCTGGTCAAAACCCACATAGCCCGGAGGCGCACCGATCAGGCGGCTGACCGCGTGGCGCTCCATGTACTCCGACATGTCAAAGCGCAGCAGGTCGATGCCCATGATGTAGGCCAGCTGCTTGGCGGCTTCGGTCTTGCCGACACCGGTGGGACCGCTGAACAGGAAGGCACCGATCGGTTTGTCGGACTTGCCCAGGCCAGAACGCGCCATCTTGACACTGGACGCGAGCACTTCCAGGGCCTTGTCCTGACCAAACACCACGCTTTTCAGATCGCGCTCCAGCGTCTGCAGCTTGCTGCGGTCGTCGTTGGACACGTTGGCCGGCGGAATGCGTGCGATCTTCGCCACGATTTCCTCGACCTCGGTCTTGTTGATGGTCTTTTTGCGCTTGGACGCCGGCAGGATGCGCTGGGCGGCACCGGCTTCGTCGATCACATCGATGGCTTTGTCGGGCAGATGGCGGTCGTTGATGTACTTGGCACTCAGCTCGGCCGCAGCCTGCAGAGCCGCCAGCGCGTACTTGACGTTGTGGTGCTCTTCGAAGCGCGACTTCAGGCCTTTCAGAATGTCCACCGTCTGCTCCACAGTCGGTTCGATCACGTCCACCTTCTGGAAGCGGCGGCTGAGCGCGGCGTCTTTTTCAAAGATGCCGCGGTACTCGGTGAAGGTGGTCGCGCCGATGCATTTCATCTGCCCGCTGGACAGCGCGGGCTTGAGCAGGTTGGAGGCATCCAGCGTGCCACCCGAGGCCGCACCGGCCCCGATCAGGGTGTGGATTTCGTCAATGAACAGGATCGCATTGGGCTTGTCCTTGAGCGATTTCAGCACGCCCTTCAGACGCTGCTCAAAATCGCCACGGTACTTGGTGCCGGCCAGCAGCGCACCCATGTCGAGCGAATACACCGTGGCCTCGGCCAGGATCTCGGGCACGTCGCCCTGCGTGATGCGCCAGGCCAGGCCTTCGGCGATGGCGGTCTTGCCCACGCCAGCCTCGCCGACCAGCAGCGGGTTGTTCTTGCGGCGGCGGCACAGGATCTGGATCACCCGCTCGACCTCGTAGTCGCGCCCGATCAGCGGATCGATCTTGCCGTCCTTGGCCAGCTGGTTGAGGTTCTGGGTGAACTGCTCCAGCGGCGACTGCTTCTCGTTGCCCTTGGTCTCGGCGCCCTGCTCTTCGTTTTCGGCCGCGCTTTCGCCCGGCTTGGAGGCTTCGGGCGGATCGCTCTTGCGGATGCCGTGGGCAATGAAGTTCACCACGTCCAGGCGGGTCACGCCCTGCTGGTGCAGGTAATAGACGGCGTGGGAATCTTTCTCGCCGAAGATCGCCACCAGCACATTGGCGCCGGTGACTTCCTTTTTGCCGTTGCCGGTGGACTGCACGTGCATGATGGCGCGCTGAATCACGCGCTGGAAGCCCAGCGTGGGCTGGGTATCCACCTCGTCGGTACCGGCCACCTGCGGCGTGTTGTCCTTGATGAAGTGCGTCAGCGACTTGCGCAGGTCGTCGATGTTGGCCGAGCAGGCGCGCAACACCTCGGCGGCGCTCGGGTTGTCCAGCAGAGCGAGCAGCAAATGCTCCACCGTGATGAATTCGTGTCGCTGTTGCCGGGCCTCGACGAAGGCCATGTGCAAGCTGACTTCAAGTTCCTGGGCAATCATGGACACTTCCTTTGGGCTGGGGATGATCTGAAACGTGCTCGTCCGACGGGATGAAGATCGGGAAGATGGCCATCAAATGGGGTGGACTCTCTGTTATTCAACCGGTTCACTCAAACACTGCAAGGGGTGGCCCGCCAGACGGGCGGTCTGCAAGACCTGATCGACCTTGGTACTGGCGACATCGCGGGTGTACACCCCGCAGATGCCTTTGCCCTCCAGGTGGATCTTGAGCATGATCTGCGTCGCCGTCTCCCGGTCCTTGCTGAAAAATTCCTGGATAACGTGTACCACGAACTCCATGGGTGTGAAATCGTCGTTGAGCAGAACGACCTGGAACATCTGCGGCGGCTTGATGCGCTGCGTACGGCGCTCAAGCACCACCGAATCGTCGCTGCCGACACCCGGCGGAGCGACCGGACTGGGTGGTTTTCTCGGATTCTGGGTGGCCATGAAATCGATTCTAGCGGCGTGCGCCCATCCCCAGGACCTGGGGGGAATAGAAAGCACACAAGACCAACATGCGCACGCCCCAGGCAGGCGGCGGCCGTTCTGGCACGATCTTCTGTTGCACCCTGATGCGGCATGCCCCATTGTGCGACGCTGGCACAAACACAAACCGCCGAGGAGGAAGCCTTCCCGGCGGTTTTTCTCGGATTCCAGATCGGTCGGCAGCAGCAGACCGAATCAGAATGTCACATGTGGTCGATCATGACCTGGCCAAAGCCCGAGCAGCTCACCTGGGTCGCGCCTTCCATCAGCCGCGCGAAGTCGTAGGTCACCTGCTTGCTGGCGATGGCTTTCTCGATCGAGCTGATGATCAGGTCGGCCGCGTCGGTCCAGCCCATGTGGCGCAGCATCATTTCGGCCGACAGGATTTCGGAGCCCGGGTTGACGTAGTCCTTGCCGGCGTACTTGGGCGCGGTGCCGTGGGTGGCTTCAAAGCAGGCCACGGAGTCGGACAGGTTGGCGCCCGGCGCAATGCCGATGCCGCCCACCTGCGCGGCCAGCGCGTCGGAGATGTAGTCGCCGTTCAGGTTCAGCGTGGCCACCACCGAGTATTCCGCCGGGCGCAGCAGGATCTGCTGCAGGAAGGCGTCGGCGATGCTGTCTTTCACCACGATGTCCCGACCGGTTTTCGGATTCTTGAATTTGCACCACGGACCGCCGTCGATCAGCTCGGCACCGAACTCACGCTGGGCCAGGGCGTACGACCAGTCGCGGAAGCCACCTTCGGTGTACTTCATGATGTTGCCCTTGTGCACGATGGTCACGCTGGGCTTGTCGTTGTCGATGGCGTACTGGATCGCCTTGCGCACCAGGCGTTCCGTGCCCTCGCGCGACACCGGCTTGATGCCGATGCCGGAGGTGTTCGGAAAACGGATCTTGGTCACGCCCATCTCTTCGGTCAGGAACTTGATGAGCTTCTTGGCCTTGTCCGACTCGGCCTCGTATTCGATGCCGGCGTAGATGTCTTCCGAGTTCTCGCGGAAGATGACCATGTTGGTCTTCTCGGGTTCTTTCACCGGCGACGGCACGCCCTTGAAATACTGCACCGGTCGCAGACAGACGTACAAGTCCAGTTCCTGGCGCAGCGCCACGTTCAGAGAACGGATGCCGCCGCCCACCGGCGTGGTCAGCGGGCCTTTGATGGACACCACGTACTCGCGCAGTGCTGCCAGGGTCTCTTCGGGCAGCCACACGTCGGGACCGTAGACCTGGGTCGACTTCTCGCCCGCAAAGACCTCCATCCAGTGGATCTTCTTCTGGCCGCCGTAGGCCTTGGCCACAGCGGCGTCCACCACCTTGATCATCACCGGGGTGATGTCCAGGCCGGTGCCATCACCCTCGATGTACGGAATGATGGGATGGTCCGGCACGTTGAGCGACATGTCGGTGTTGACCGTGATCTTCTGGCCTGCTGCGGGCACTTTGATGTGCTGGTACATGAAATCGTGTCTCCGGTAGAGGATGCGTGCTGAAACCCTTGCAGCCCTGCTGTTGGCAGGACCAGGGCAGCAAATTCTAGCCCCGATCAACCGGCCTCAACGCCCGCCCTATGCACTTGGGAGACTCGTGCACCAACCGATCGGTGGGAATGGGTGAAAATCATGTTCCCTGCGTAGACGCTCCCTGCCCCCATGAAACGACTGCTCGCCAGCCTCTGCTTCCTGCTTGCCACCCTGGCGGGACCGGCCTGGGGTCAGGAAGGTCCGCAACTGCAGCTGCCCCGCACCACCCTCGCGGCGGGGATGCACCTGATCCAGGCGCAGGTTGCAGCCACCCCCGAGCAGCGCGCCACCGGACTGATGCACCGCAAAGAAATGCCGGTCAACGAGGGCATGCTGTTCGTGTTTGAGCAGCCCGCCGTGCAGTGCTTCTGGATGAAAAACACCCTGCTGCCACTGACGGCGGCCTTCATCACCGACGACGGTCGCATCGTCAACCTGGCCGACATGCAGCCGCAATCCCTGGATTCCCACTGTTCGGCCAGACCGGTGCGCTACGTGCTGGAGATGAACCAGGGCTGGTTCGCCAAGCGGGGCCTCCAGGCTGGCTCGAAAATCGGTGGCCTGCCTTTTGACGGTGTGAAGAAAAGCCGTTGAACGCCTGAAGAGCCAGCCGCCCGCAAGGTGTGCACCTGAGGGGCAGCTGGTTGCGCAGCGGGTCTTGGAGCCGCTGCGCAGTGGCAGCTTCACACGGCCACGGATTGCAGGGCCGTGTTCAGCGTCCTGCTAGGGCGCATCACAGCGGTCAGTTTCTCGACGTCCGGCTGGTAATAGCCACCGATGTCCACCGGCTTGCCCTGCACCGCCGCCAGCTCTGCGATGATCGTCTGCTCGTTGTCGGCCAGCCGCTGGGCCAGGGGCGCAAACTGGGTCGCCAGAGCGGCATCATCCGTTTGCTCGGCCAGTGCCTGTGCCCAGTACAGGGCCAGGTAAAACTGGCTGCCGCGGTTGTCCATCTGGCCGGTTTTTGGCGAGGGGTTCTTGTTGTTGTCCAGCAGCTTGCCGGTGGCGGCGTCCAGCGTCTGGGCCAGAACCTTGGCCTTGGCGTTGCCGGTTTTCAGGCCCAGGTCTTCCAGCGACACCGCCAGCGCCAGGAACTCGCCCAGCGAATCCCAGCGCAGGTGGTTTTCTTCCACCAGTTGCTGCACGTGTTTGGGTGCCGAGCCGCCGGCACCGGTTTCGTACATGCCGCCACCGGCCATCAGCGGCACGATGGACAGCATCTTGGCCGAGGTGCCCAGCTCCATGATGGGGAACAGGTCGGTCAGGTAATCGCGCAGGATGTTGCCGGTGGCGCTGATGGTGTCCAGCCCGCGGATCACGCGCTCCAGCGTGTAGCGCATGGCGCGCACCTGGCTCATGATCTGGATGTCCAGGCCCGCCGTGTTGTGCTCGTGCAGGTACATCTTGACCTTGGTGATGAGCTGCGCTTCGTGAGGGCGGTACTGATCCAGCCAGAACACCACCGGCATGCCCGAATTGCGCGCGCGGTTCACGGCCAGCTTGACCCAGTCGCGGATGGCGGCGTCCTTCACCTGGCACATGCGCCAGATGTCGCCCGCTTCCACGTTCTGGCTCAGCAGCACTTCGCCGGTGGCCAGGTCGGTGATGTTGGCCACGCCGTCTTCGGTGATCTCGAAGGTCTTGTCGTGCGAGCCGTACTCTTCGGCCTGCTGGGCCATCAGGCCGACGTTGGGCACCGTGCCCATGGTCTTGGGGTCGAAGGCGCCGTGCCACTTGCAGAAGTTGATCATCTCCTGGTAGATACGGGCGAAGGTCGATTCGGGCATCACGGCCTTGACGTCCTTCAGGCGCCCGTTGGCGTCCCACATCTTGCCGCCGTTGCGGATCATGGCCGGCATGGAGGCGTCCACGATCACGTCGTTGGGCGAGTGGAAGTTGGTGATGCCCTTGGCCGAATCCACCATCGCCAGCTCGGGGCGGTGTTCGTGACAGGCGTGCAGGTCGCGCTTGATCTCGTCCTGCTTGCTCTGCGGCAGCGTGGCGATCTTGTTGTACAGGTCGATCATGCCGTTGTTGACGTTGACGCCCAGTTCCTCGAACAGCCTGGCGTGTTTCCCGAACGCTTCCTTGTAGAAAATTTTCACGCAGTGGCCGAACACGATGGGGTGTGAGACCTTCATCATCGTGGCCTTGACGTGCAGCGAGAACATCACACCGGTCTTGCGCGCGTCTTCGATCTCCTTCTCGTAGAAAGCCAGCAGGGCCTTTTTGCTCATGAACATGCTGTCAATGACTTCGCGGTCCAGCAATGAAACCTGGGGCTTGAGCACGATGGTCTGACCACGCTGGGTGATCAGCTCCATCTTGACATCGCGCGCCTTGTCCAGCGTGATGGACTTTTCTCCGTGATAGAAATCACCGCTGTGCATGTGCGACACGTGCGTGCGCGACGCCTGGCTCCACTCGGCCATGCTGTGCGGGTTTTTGCGGGCGTATTCCTTCACCGCACGCGGCGCACGGCGATCTGAGTTGCCCTCGCGCAGCACCGGATTCACCGCACTGCCAATGCACTTGGCGTAACGGGCCTTGATGGCCTTTTCTTCGTCGGTCTTGGCCACCTCGGGGTAGTCGGGCAGCGCGTACCCCTTGGACTGCAGCTCCTTGATGGCCCCCACCAGTTGCCCCACCGAGGCGCTGATGTTGGGCAATTTGATGATGTTGGCTTCGGGGCGCAGTGTCAGCTGGCCCAGTTCGGCGAGTGTGTCGGGCACACGCTGCGCCTGCGTCAGGTACTCGGGAAACGCTGCCAGCACGCGTGCCGCCACCGAGATGTCGCTGGACTCGACCCGAATGCCGACCGGCGCGGTGAACGCGCGGATGATGGGCAAAAACGCACTGGTCGCGAGCAACGGGGCTTCGTCGGTCAGCGTGTAAATGATGGTCGGCTGCTTGCTCATGTCTCTGCTCCTGGGTTTGTTGTCGAAGTCCCGCTGGTCCACCACGGCGCTGACCAGCCAATATCCGGGATCGTCCGATACTTTGCTTTCAGTCCTCTGACCCAGCGGCTGGGGTCGAATGCCTGCATGCATGTGCACAACCCGCTATCGGACGCAGAACAGTGCTGTTTGCAACAGTTTGTACAGAATTTTCCTTTCACGCGCCCACGTCGGTCCATGTTAGAGTAAATTTAAAGGTTCGGTCTGTACCGCCTTGATTTTCATGGAAAAAACGCTCCCACAGATTCCCGCCAAGCGCTACTTCACCATCGGCGAAGTGGGCGAGCTGTGCGGTGTCAAGCCGCATGTGCTGCGGTATTGGGAGCAGGAGTTCACCCAATTGCGACCGATGAAGCGCCGTGGCAACCGGCGCTACTACCAGCACCACGAGGTGTTGATGATTCGGCGAATCCGAGAACTTTTGTACGATCAGGGTTTCACCATCAGTGGCGCTCGCAACAAGCTGCAGGAGCTGGTTCAGTCGGAACGCGAGAGACGTCCGTTTGACGATGATCACGCCATCGAGATCTTTGATCTGGACGCCATCCTGCAGGGCGAAGCATTGGTGACAGGGCCCGCAGTGAATGGGCCCGACGGCAACGGGTCGATGCTGCTCGGCAGTGTGCGGCGCGAGCTGCTAGAAATTCGCGAGCTGCTGAGCTTGCAAGGCTGAACCGGACCAATAGCACGCTATAATCAAAAGCTTGTCGGCGTGTAGCGCAGCCTGGTAGCGCACTTGCATGGGGTGCAAGGGGTCGCGAGTTCGAATCCCGCCACGCCGACCATTTTTTCTAATGAAATCAACGGGTTGCAGATTTAGGTCTGTGACCCGTTTTTCTTTTCGGGGTTTGAAGGTGAAATTCAGCCACACCTTTAGCCCCCCGAACGCGATGCCGTGACCTTGATGTCGCGCTCTACGCATGTCTACAGATCTTGTCGGTGTCCGTCTTCGAGAAAACCAATATTTCATGCGCCTTGCAGGCCGACAACTCTGCGCTCGACCTGCCTACCAACGCTAACCAATTGAATTTTTTCAATAGTTAACCGAACAGCAGTGGCGGCAGGTAGGGGTTGAAGAAGCCGATGTGCGCGAAGTAGCTCGCGGAGAGCGCGGCGAAGGGGAGCAACTGTTTGCGCTGGCTCACAGCAAACCCCGTTCGCCCTGAGCCTGTCGAAGGGCTCGCGAGGGCTTCGACAAGCTCAGCCCGAACGGTGAATAGGTCACACGCGCGAAGCAGCCGCGATGTCGGGGGTCTCGACCTTCACATCACCGCACTGCGCGCGGTGGCGCAGCGCATGGTCCATCACCACCAGTGCCAGCAGCGCTTCCATGATGGGCGCGGCGCGGATGCCCACGCAGGGGTCGTGGCGGCCCTTGGTGATGACTTCGGTGGGGGCACCCGCCACGTCGATGCTGTCGCGCGGGATCAGGATGGAGCTGGTGGGCTTGATGGCGATGGACACGTCCAGGTCCTGCCCGGTGCTGATGCCGCCGAGCACGCCGCCGGCCTTGTTGCCCACAAAACCGCCGGGCGTGAGCGAATCGCCGTGCGTGCTGCCGCGGTCGCTCACGCTGGCGAATCCGGCGCCGATTTCCACGCCCTTCACGGCGTTCAGGCCCATCATGGCGTAGGCAATGTCGGCATCGAGCTTGTCGTACAGCGGCTGGCCCAGGCCGACCGGCATGTTCTGCGCCACCACCCGCAGGCGCGCGCCGCATGAGTCACCGCTTTTGCGCAATTCGCCCATGAAGGTTTCCAGCGCCGACACGTCGGCCACCGGGGCGAAGAACGGGTTGGTGGGCACATGGTCCCAGCTCTCGAAGGGAATCGGCACATCGCCGAGCTGCGTCATGCAGGCGTGGAAGGTGGTGCCGAACTTTTCTTTCAGCCACTTCTTGGCCACGGCGCCCGCTGCCACGGTGGGCGCGGTCAGGCGGGCCGAGCTGCGACCGCCACCGCGCGGGTCGCGGATGCCGAATTTTTGCCAGTAGGTGTAGTCGGCGTGGCCAGGGCGGAAGGTCTGCAGGATGTTGCCGTAATCCTTGCTGCGCTGGTCGGTGTTGCGGATCAGCAGGGCAATCGGCGTGCCGGTGGTCCGGCCCTCGTACACGCCGCTCAAAATCTCCACCGCGTCGGGCTCGTTGCGCTGGGTCACGAACTTCGAGGTGCCGGGGCGGCGGCGGTCCAGATCCAGCTGGATGTGTGTCTCGCTCAGGGCCATGCCGGGTGGGCAGCCGTCGATCACGCAGCCGATGGCCGGGCCGTGGGATTCACCGAAGTTGGTGACGCAAAACAGGGTGCCGAAGGTGTTGCCGCTCATAGGAGACCGATTATCCGAGATTGTCCCTGCGAGGCTGTGCACCCGGCAAAACGCCCCGGCTGGCGGGGCGTTTCATTGCGAGGTCCTGGCGTTCAGCGAGCGTTCGACTCGGCCTTGCCGGTTTCTTCTTCCGGCCAGTCGCGGATGTAGGCCTTGAGCATCTTGTTCTCGAAGTTCTGGCTGTCCACCACGGCGCGGGCCACGTCGTAGAAGCTGATCACGCCCATCAGCATCTTGGCGTCCATCACCGGCATGTAGCGGGTGTGGCGCTCCAGCATGAGGGGGCGCACCTGTTCCAACTCGGTTTCGGGTGTGCAGCTCATGGGGTGGTCGTCCATCACCGAGCGCACGGCGCGGGCGCCCAGAACGCCGCCGTTTCTGGCCAGGGTGTGAATGACCTCGCGAAAGGTCAGCATGCCCACCAGCTCACCATGTTCCATCACCGCCAGCGAACCGATGTCGAATTGCGCCATGGTTTCGACCGCCTTGATCAGCGTGTCGTCGGGGTGGCAGGTGTAGAGCGTTCCGCCCTTGACGCGCAGGATGTCACTGACTTTCATGGTTGTTCTCCTCGGGTTGACACTGTCGCCTGTCGGGCTGGTGTGCATGGGAATATAGCCCACAATAAACGGGAAAACCACTGCGCACAACCCGTCGCGGGTGAGATGCACCAACCCAGGAGACAGCAGCATGCCCGGTTATTCGGACCCCGGCTTCGACACCCTCGCGCTGCACGCCGGCGCCACGCCCGACGCCAGCGGCGCGCGCGCCGTGCCGATCCATCTCACCACCTCGTTTGTCTTCGAGTCGAGCGATCACGCGGCCGCCCTGTTCAACCTGGAGCGCGCCGGCCACGTCTACAGCCGCATCAGCAACCCGACCAACGCGGTGTTCGAGCAGCGCATGGCGGCACTCGAAGGCGGCATCGGCGCCATCTCGGTGGCCAGCGGCCAGGCGGCGCTGCATCTGTCGATTGCCACGCTCATGGGCGCGGGCTCGCACATCGTCGCCAGCACCGCGCTGTACGGTGGCAGCCAGAACTTGCTGCACTACACGCTGCGCCGCTTCGGCATCGACACCACCTTCGTGAAACCGGGCGACATCGATGGCTGGCGCGCCGCCGTGCGGCCGAACACCAAACTCTTCTTCGGCGAAACCGTGGGCAACCCGGGCCTGGACGTGCTGGACATCCCGACCGTGGCCCAGATCGCGCACGAGGCCCAGGTGCCGCTGCTGGTGGACAGCACGCTGACCACGCCCTACCTGATCAAACCCTTCGAGCACGGCGCCGATCTGGTCTACCACTCGGCCACCAAGTTCCTCAGCGGCCACGGCACCGTGATCGGGGGCGTGGTGGTGGACGCGGGCAGCTTCGACTGGGACGCCTCGGGCAAATTCCCCGAGCTGACCGAGCCCTATGACGGCTTTCACGGCATGACCTTCAGCGAAGAAAGCACGGTGGGCGCCTTCCTGCTGCGCGCGCGCCGCGAAGGCCTGCGCGACTTCGGCGCCTGCCTCAGCCCGCACAGCGCCTGGCTGATTTTGCAGGGACTGGAGACGCTGTCGCTGCGCATGGAGCGGCACATGGGCAATACCGAAAAGGTGGTCCAGTTCCTCGCCAGCCACCCGCTGGTGGGCCGCGTCGGCCACCCGCTGCTCGAATCGCACCCCAGCCACGCGCTGGCGCAGAAGCTGCTGAAGCACGGCGCAAAAGGCGCGGGCGCGGTGTTCAGCTACGACATCAAGGGCTCGCGCGAGCAGGGCAAGGCTTTCATCGAGGCGCTGAAGATCTTCAGCCACCTGGCCAACGTGGGCGACTGCCGCTCGCTGGTGATCCACCCGGCCAGCACCACGCACTTCCGCATGAGCGACGAGGCGCTGGCCGGTGCGGGCATCGGCCCGGGCACGATCCGCCTGTCGATTGGTCTGGAGGATGCGGACGACCTGATCGACGATTTGAAGCGCGCGCTGAAGGCGGCAGAAAAAGCTGCCTAAACCACCCATTCCCGTTCGGGCTGAGCCTGTCGAAGCCCTCACACATTGGTTCCTTTCGCTGCCCTTCGACAGGCTCAGGGCGAACGGACATGAGGGTTCTCCATGTATATCGATGTTCAAGGCGCCAACACCTACTGCTACACCGGCGGCAAGCCCTTCGACGCGGCCAAGCCGACCGTGATCTTCATCCACGGCGTGCTGTTCGACCACAGCGTCTGGATCCTGCAGAGCCGCTACATGGCCAACCACGGCTGGAACGTGCTGGCGGTGGACCTGCCAGGGCATGGCAGAAGCGCAGGCGAGGCGCCCTCATCGGTCGAGGAAGCAGCGGACTTCATCGCCGCCCTGCTGGATGCCGCCGGGGTGCAGAAAGCGGCGCTGGTGGGCCACAGCTGGGGTTCGCTGATCGCCATGGAGGCCGCAGCGCGCCTGCAGCACCGCGTCACGCACGCGGTGCTGGTCGGCACCGCCTTTCCCATGAAGGTATCGCCCGTGCTGCTCGACGCGGCCCAGAACGACCCCGAGAAGGGTATCCAGATGATCAACGTCTTCAGCCGCAGCACCCTGGCCGCGCCGCCTTCGGCACACGGACCCGGCACCTGGGTCTTTGGCAGCAGCATCGCCCTGAACCGGCGCGTGCAGCGCAGCAACCCCAAGGTCAACCTGTTCCACCGCGGCTTTGTCGCCTGCGACCGCTACGCCGGTGGCGAAGCGGCCATGGCGGCGCTGACCTGCCCGCTGCTGTTCCTGCTCGGCGGCCAGGACCAGATGACCCAGCCCAGGGCGGCGCAGGGCCTGATCAAGGCGGCCAAGGCAGCGGGCAAAACAGTGGGGGTGGTGA
>PNMN01000059.1 GCA_013823655.1 Comamonadaceae bacterium
AGCGGGCGGCGCATCGTGCTCTCGACCAACGTGGCCGAGACCTCGCTCACCGTGCCGGGCATCCGTTTCGTCATCGACGCCGGTCACGCGCGGGTCAAGCGCTACAGCTTTCGCCAGAAGGTGGAGCAGTTGCTGATCGAGCCCATCAGCCAGGCGGCGGCCAACCAGCGCGCGGGCCGGTGCGGCCGGGTGGCCGACGGCATCTGCATCCGCCTGTACGACGAGGCCGGCTTCAACAGCCGCCCGAAGTTCACCGACCCGGAAATCCTGCGCAGTTCGCTGGCCGGTGTGATCTTGCGCATGAAGGCGCTGCACCTGGGGGCGGTGGAAGAATTCGCGTTTCTGGAAGCACCGCAGCGCCGCGCCATCACCGACGGCTACCAGTTGCTGTCTGAACTGGGCGCGGTGGACGAAGCGAACGAACTCACACCGGTCGGCAAAACGCTGTCCAAACTGCCGCTGGACCCGCGCGTCGGCCGCATCCTGCTGGAAGCGCAGCAGCGCGGTGCGCTCGACGAGGTGCTGGTGATCGCGTCGGCCCTGAGCCTGCAGGACGTGCGCGACCGGCCGCTGGAAAAACAGACCCAGGCCGACCAGGCGCACAAGAAGTTCGATGACGAGAAGAGCGAGTTCACCGGCACGCTCAAGCTGTGGAAGTGGCTGGAGGACAGCAAGGGCGGGCAGAAGCCTGATGCAGGGGTCAGACCCCGATTACCGGAAGCGGCGCATGCCGGTTCGGTAGATCGGGGTCTGACCCCTCATGCCACCCACAAGCTCAGCCACCGCCAGTACGACAACCTGCTGCGCGAGAACTACATCAACGTGCGGCGCGTGCGTGAGTGGCGCGATATCCACAGCCAGCTGCACACCGTGGTGGCCGAGCACAAGTGGGTCATCAACGCCGCGCCCGCGTCGTATGAACAGCTGCACCTGTCCATGCTGGCTGGTCTGCTGGGCAACATTGGCCAGAAGAACGACACCGAGGATTGGTACCTGGGTGCGCGCGGCATCAAGTTTTACCGCCACCCGGGTGCCAATCTGAGCAAGAAGCCCGGCCGCTGGATCGTCTGCGCCGAGCTGGTGGAAACCGCGCGCCTGTTCGGCCGCGGCATCGCCCACATCGAACCGCAGTGGCTCGAACAGGTCGGCGAGCACCTGCTGAAAAAGCAGATGCTGGACCCGCACTGGGAGAAGAAGGCAGCCCGCGTCTCGGCGCTGGAGCGCGCCACGCTGTACGGCCTGGTGGTCTACCACCAGCGGCGGGTGGACTACAGCAAGGTCGACCCGGCCGGCGCGCGCGAGATTTTCATCCGCGAAGCGCTGGTGGGCCACCTGCACGACGACACCTGGGACTGCAAGCTGCCCTTTCTGGCCGCCAACCGCCGCACCGTGCACGAGGTGCAGGAGCTGGAGCACAAGGCGCGCCGCCAGGACGTGCTGGTGGACGACGAGCTGATCTACGCCTTTTACGACCAGCAACTGCCGGCCGACGTGAGCAACGGCGCGGCGTTCGAGCGCTGGTACCGCGATGCCGCGCGCGAGAACCCGAAACATTTGTTCCTCACCCGCGATGAACTGATGCGGCACGAAGCCGCAGGCATCACCACCCAGGCCTTTCCGAAGACGCTGCGCCTGGGCGGCGTGGACTGCGCCGTGGCCTACCTGCACGAGCCCGGCGACCCGCGCGACGGCCTGAGCGTGACGGTGCCGATCTTCGCGCTCAACCAGGTCAGCGAAGACCGCTGCGACTGGCTGGTGCCCGGCATGCTCAAGGACAAGGTGCAGGCCCTGCTCAAGACGCTGCACCAGCGCCCGCGCTCGCGCCTGGTGCCGCTGCCCACCACCGCCGAACGCATGACCGAGGCGCTCTGCCAGCCCGAGGTGTTTGGCGCTGGCAACCTGATGGACGCGCTGTTGAAACTGGTGCGCCAGGCCACGCAGCTCGACATCGCGCGCAACGACATCAAGGTCGACATGCTCACACCGCACCATTTCATGCACCTGCGCGTGGTGGACGAACACGGTCGCCAGCTCGGCCAGGGCCGCAGCCTGGCGGCACTCAAGGCCGAGCTGGGCAGCCAGGCGCGCGGCGCGTTCCAGGCGCTGGCCTCGCTCAAGCTGGAAAGTCTGCGCCCGGCGGCGCCCGAGCCGAAGGCGGCGCAGGCACCCACCAGCGCAGGCGGTTCGCGCCGGGTCGTGGCCGAAGCGCCGTCTGCACCCGCCGCCAGCGCCACCCAGCGCCACACCAGCTGGGACTTCGGCGAACTGCCCGAACTGATGGAAATCCGCAAGGGCGGGCAGACGCTGATCGGGTTTCCCGCACTGACGGACCTGGGCGACGCGGTCGGCATCGAGGTGTTTGACGAGCCCGAGGTGGCGATGGCGCGGCACCGCGAGGGCCTGCGCCGTTTGTTCTCGCTGCAGATCAAGGACGCGCTGAAGTACCTGGAGAAGAACCTGCCCGGCCTGCTGAGCATGGCCACCGCGTACATGCTGGTGGGCAAGACCGACAGCGGTGCCGGTGGCGGCACGCTGGAAGAGTTGCGCAGCCAGATCATCGAGCTGGCGCTGGACCGTGCTTTCCTGGCCGACCCGCTGCCCAGCGATGAGGCCGCCTTCAAGAAACGGGTGGACGAGGGGCGCGGTCGGTTGACGCTGATCTCCAGCGAAATCGCCCGCAACGCCGGCCTGATCCTGACCGAATACGCAGCGGCCACGCGCAAGCTCAAAGACAGCCGCCCTCCCGCCGATGTGGCGACCGACATCGCCCAGCAGTTGCAGCGCCTGGTGCCCAAACGCTTTCTGCTCACCACGCCCTACGCCCAGTTGCAGCACTTTCCGCGTTACCTCAAGGCGGTGCAACTGCGGCTGGACAAGCTGCGCGCCGACCCGGCACGCGACGCCGCGAAACTGGCCGAACTGCGCCCACAAGACCAGCGTTTCTGGCGCCTGGTGGCCGAGCGCAAGGGCGTGCAGGACGCGCGCCTGCAGGAATTGCGCTGGCTGCTGGAGGAACTGCGCGTGAGCTTCTTCGCGCAGGAACTGCGCACGCCGCAGCCGGTGAGCGTGAAACGGCTGGACAAGGCCTGGTCACAACTCAGCGGTTGAGACGGTTGATTTGAGCCTTGTGGCGATCACCTTGCGCAGACAAGGCCCGGCGGAATGCCGACGTTTCCCCTCCCAAAGCCCTTCGCCTGGCACGGAATAGGCAGCCGGGTTGACAGAGTGAGCGGGTTTGGTTCTCATGCTTGCTGCGGCGCCCACTCGGAACGGGTGCCACCCATCAGGGGTGTTCATGGACCGACGGATGTTTGTGGAATCGTGTTCGGCGGGTGCGGGCGCCGTGGCCCTGGCCTGGAGCAGCGCCGCCTGGGCGGTTGATGCGAGGCCCCGTGCTTATGGCCGCGCGCTGCTGGTGGATGAACTGGGCGACCCCATCAAAGCCGGGGCGCTCAAGCCGCAAACCAACTACCTGTTTCACTACCCCTTCGAGGCCACGCCGGTGTTTTTGCTGGACGTGGGCAAACCCGCGCCACCGGCCACGCTGCGCACCAGGGACGGCAAGCCCTATCAGTGGCCCGGCGGCGTCGGCCCGGGGCGGCGGCTGGTGGCGTTTTCCGCCATTTGTGCGCACAAGCTGGTGTACCCGACCCGGGAACTGAGCTTCATCAGCTTTCGCAAGGGGGCGGTGGTCAACCCGAAAACGCCCAGCGCAGGGCAAGACCTGATCCACTGCTGCGCCGATCACAGCCAGTACGACCCGGCGCGCGGCGCCCAGGTGCTGGGTGGACCGGCCGAACAGCCGCTGTGTGCCGTGCTGCTGGAGCACGATGCCCGGGCCGACACCCTGACAGCCACCGGCACCCTGGGCGGCGAACTCTTTGACCAGTTTTTCCAGAAGTACGCCCTCAAGCTGGAGCTGGAGGTTGGCCCCAAGGCCCGCCAGGTGGTGGCGCAGCGCAGCACCGTGCGCGAACTCGATCGGTTCTGCCGCAACCCGGTGCGTTGTTGAGCAGGCCCTACAGCCGCGCGAGTCGGCCCAGGGCTTCGCGCAGGGTTTCGTCCCGCTTGGCGAAGCAGAAGCGCACCACCTTCTGGTCAAAGCCGTCGCCGTAGAAGGCCGAGAGCGGGATCGCCGCCACACCGATCTCGCGCGTGAGCCACTGGCAGAACGCGGCTTCGGGCAGGTCGCGCTCGGCCACCGCCAGGTCTTCGATGCCCACGCACTGGAAATAGGTGCCCTGCCCGGGCAGCAGGCGAAAGCGCGTGGCGGCCAGGCCGTCGCGGAACAGGTCGCGCTTGCGCTGGTAGAACGCGCTGAGCTGCAGATAAGGTGCCGGATCGGCCATGTAGGCGGCCAGCGCATGCTGCATGGGTGTGTTCACGGTGAACACGTTGAACTGGTGCACTTTGCGAAATTCGGCGGTCAGGGGCGCGGGCGCCACCACGGTGCCGACCTTCCAGCCGGTCACGTGGTAGGTCTTGCCAAAGCTGCTGACGATGAAGGCCCGTGCCGCCAGGCCGGGAAAACGCGCCGCGCTCTGGTGCGGCTGGCCGTCGAACACCATGTGCTCGTAGACCTCGTCGCTGATCAGCAGCACGTTGGTGGGTGCCAGCAACTCGTCGAGCTGGCGCATGTCGGCTTCGGACCAGACCTGGCCGCTCGGGTTGTGCGGGCTGTTGATGATCAGCGCGCGGGTGCGCGGCGTGAGCGCGGCGCGGATCAGGCCGAAGTCGGGCCGGAACGTGCCGGGGGTGAGCGGCACGCGCACCGCCACGCCGCCCGCCAGTTCGATGTTGGGCACGTAGCTGTCGTAGCAGGGTTCGAGCACGATCACTTCGTCGCCCGGGTGCACCACGGCCAGGATGGCGGTCAGGATGGCCTGCGTGGCGCCCGCGGTGACGGTGATCTGCGTGTTCGGATCGCACGGCATGCCGTACAGCGCCTGCATCTTGGCCGCCATGGCCTGGCGCAGCGCGGGCACGCCGGGCATGGGCGGGTACTGGTTGTGGCCGGCCTGCATGGCGCGGGTCACGGCGTCCACCAGCGCAGGGTCGCAGTCAAAGTCAGGGAAACCCTGGCCGAGGTTCACCGCCCCGACCTCAGAAGCCAGCGCCGACATGACGGTGAAGATGGTGGTGCCCACGTTGGGCAGGCGGGATGTGACCACCGGGGTGCGGTTCTCGTGATTCATGGGCATCGATCAGATGTCGTATTGCTGGCCCTCACCGGCCATGGCCTGCAAGATCAGGTCGCGCGAGAGGCGGTTGCTCAGCAGTTCGGCAAAGCGCAAAACAAACTGTCGCAGATAGGTGCCGCGCTTGAACGCCACGCGCGCCAGGTTGTGGCCAAACAACTGGGCCGCCGGGCGGGCCACCAGATCGGGTGTGGCGTTGTCGCCCTGCATGGCCATTTCGGCCACGATGCCCACGCCCATGCCGAGCTTGACGTAGGTCTTGATCACGTCCGAATCGATGGCTTCGAGGACGATGTTGGGCTGCAGGTGGCGCAGTGCAAAAGCCTGGTCGATGCGGGTGCGACCGGTGAAACTGGGGTGGTAGGTCACCAGCGGCACCTGGGCCAGGTCTTCCAGCGTGATGCGCTCGCGCTGCACCAAAGGGTGGTCGAAGGGGAGCACCAGCACATGCTGCCATTCGTAGCAGGGCAGGGTGATCAGCTCGGGGTAGTTCACCAGCGACTCGGTGGCCATACCGATTTCGGCCACCTCTTCCATCAGCATCTTGGCGACCTGATCGGGCGAGCCCTGGTGCAGGCTGACGCCCACCTTGGGGTAGGCCTGCCGCAACGCCGCCACCGGGCCGGGCAGCACGTAGCGCGCCTGGGTATGGGTGGTGGCGATCGACAGCGTGCCGCTATCCTGTGCCGAGTACTGCTCGCCGATGCGCTTGAGGTTGTTGACCTCGCGCAAGATGATCTCGATGCTCTTGAGAACCTGCTGGCCCGGTTCGGTGACGCGCTTGATGCGCTTGCCGTGGCGGGTGAAGATGTCGATCCCGAGTTCGTCTTCGAGTTCGATGATGGCCTTGGACACACCAGGCTGCGAGGTGTGCAGCGCCTTGGCGGCTTCGGTCAGGTTGAGGTTGCGGCGCACCGCTTCCTGGACGAAACGGAACTGGTGCAGGTTCATGGCATGGGTTCCAGGGCGATGCGGGCCAGCAGAGCGGTCAGCCGCGGTTCTTCACCGGCGGTCGTCAGTTGCTCAAAGTGCACCTGGGGATGGGTGGTGCGCAGGGCTTGCAGCAGCAGCGGCAGGTCTTCGCGCGCGTGTTTGCCCATGCCAAAGAACAGGGGCAAGACCCGCACCTGGCGCGCACCGGCGGCCACCAGGCGGCGGGCTGCAGTGGCGATGTCGGGCTCACAGAGTTCCAGGTAGGCGCATTCCACCGACGCTGCCGGGTCGGCCTGCGCGATCTGCCGCGCCACCGACTCCACCGGCGCCCGCCAGAGCGGATCGCGCGAGCCGTGGGCAAAAACGATCACACCGAGCATGCTGTCATCTCCTGAGCACCAGCCACCCGAAGGCGCCGAGCGAGATCACCGAATAAATCATGGCCGGGGAGGCCGCCGCCAGCCAGGGCTGCCACTGGTTGAGGTTGCCGATGTAGCCAAACACGTTGTTGAGCAGGAAGAAGCTGATACCCGCCATGACGCCGCCGAACACATAGCCGGTGATGCCGCCGGAGCGGAAATGCAGGTACGCAAAGGGCAGCGCGAGCACCACCATCACCAGGCAGCTCAGCGGGTAGAAGACCTTGCGCCAGAACTCGATCTGGTAACGCTGCGCGGTCTGTCCGTTGGCCTCCAGGTGCTGGATGTAGGCGTACAGATCGGTGGTTCTCATGCGCTCGGGCTTGAGCAGCGCCACCGAGACCATTTCGGCCGTGATGCTGCTGGGCCAGCGCAGCGTGTCCAGCTGGCTGCTGGTGATGCGGGCGGACGCCAGGCCAGCCGTGTCGAACTCTCGGCGCTGCACCTGGTTCAGGGTCCAGGAATCGTCGTTCTCGATCTGGCCGCTCTGGGCCTGCAATGTGGAGACCAGAAAGCCCTGGTTGTCGAATTCGAAGATGCGGACCTTGTCCAGGCCGCCTTGTGGCGTCATCGCGCCCACGTTGACCGAAAAGCTGCTGTAGGTCTGGCGTTCCTTGAGCCAGGCACCGGTCTGCCCCAGGCTGATGCGGCCCTGGAAATTGGCCTTGAGCAACTGTGCGCTCCGGTCGGCCAGCGGGGCCACATAGTCGCCCAGGGCGAAGGTCAGCGCCACAAACACCGAACCCAGGCCGAGCAGGGTGCGCAGGGCCCGCCAGGGCCCCAGGCCGCTGGTGCGCAGGATGGTGTATTCAGAGCCTTGTGCCAGCCGCGCCAGCACGAACACCGTGCCGATCAGCACCGCGATCGGCAGCAGCTCGTACACCCGGCTGGGCATCAGCAGCCCGACATAGAGCAGGGCACGCGGCAGGTCGTACACCAGGTCGGGGTTCAACGGCGAAGGCTTGCCCAGGGAGGGCAGTTCTTCCACGAAGTCGAAAAAGAAAAACAGCGACAGGAAGGCCAGCAGCACAAAGGCCACGGCCACCAGAATCTCTCCGTAGATCAGGCGGCGAATGGTCTTCATGCGGGTTGTGTCTCAAGGCCTGTGGTCTGGGCGCGCCGCGGCGCCAGCAGACCGCGCAGGCTGATGTTGTGGTGGCGCTTGAGCAGCCACAGCGATGCCAGGACGAACACCGACCCGTGCAGCAGCAGCATGAAGGTGCCCAGAGACACCAGGTTCAAAGCCACCCAGTTCTGCCCCAGGTTGAGCAGGTTGAAATAAAAGACAAAAGCAAACAGGGTGAACAGCAGGTTGCCCCCGCGGCCCGCGCGCGGGTTGCCGGTGGTGGTGGCCAGGGCGATCAGCACGAAATTGAAAGCCGCCAGCGGCATGCCGATGCGCCACCCCAGTTCACCCAGATGGGCCTGGGTGGGCTCTTCGATCAATTGCCTGCTGGGCCGCGCTTTGAGCCCGAGCCCTCTTGCTGTGATCCGGGCCGAAGCCCCCACCTGAACGCCATACAGCTCGAATTCGCTGACCTTCATGCCGCCCTGGTCGGCATCGATTTCGAGGCGCTGACCGTTGCTGAGCATCAGCATCTGCTGTTCGCCCACCCATTCGATGCGGCCCGATCGGGCCGAGGTGATGGTTTCACGACCGTCGGGCTCGATGCTGGAGATGAAGATGTTGCGTCCTTCGGTGCCCGAGGCGGTGTCCTTGTCGATGAAAAAAACGCGGCGGCCGCTGGACGATTCCTGGAACTGCCCGGGTGCGACACGCTCCAGATCGCCGCGGCGGGCAAACCGGTCCCGCAATTCTTCGGTCTGCTGGTTGGCCCAGGGCCAGACGAACAGCACCATGAGGGTGATCACCAGCAGGACCGGCCAGGCAAACCGCAGCACGGGACCGATAAAGCCGCCCAGCGAGCGCCCGCTGGCCAGCCAGATGATCATTTCGCTGTCGCGGTACATGCGCGAGAGCGTGAACACGATTGAAATGAACAGCGCCAGCGTGAGGATGGTGGGCATGCGGCCGAGCACCGTGTAGCCCAGCACCAGCATGACCTCTTCCGGGTTGACGCTGCCCCGGGAAGCGAGCCCCAGGGTGCGGATCAGCAGGATCGTCAGCACGATGGTGAACAGCACCACCAGCGTGGCCCCGAAGCTCTGTGCCAGCTCTCTGCGGATGGAGGAATGGAATAACATCGAATGCACTGTGGAAAACGCAATTATGAACTTCGAACTCAAATCCCTCTCGCTCGCACAGGCCTCGGAACTTGCCGTGGACGCCTTGCTCGTGCTGGTGCCCGATGCGGCGCCGAACGACCGTGCCAGTGGCGTCTGTGCGCTGTCCCAACTGATCCTGGAAGTCTCACGCTGCGGCGACTTCGAAACCGACCTGGGCAAGAGCCTGGCGTGCTACCGCCCGGCCGGGTTCAAGGCCACGCGGATGGTGCTGGTGCGCGCTGGTGACGGTTCGGCCAGCTCGGTGCGCAAGGCCGTGGCGGCGGGCATGGCCGGTCTCAAGCTGCCCGGCGTGAAGAAGCTGGGACTGGTGCTGAGCCTGCTGCCGAAAGGCGACGCATCGGTGCGCGCTGCCATGATGGCCTGCGCCGATGCGACCTACGTCTACACCAGCACCAAGCCTTCGGCCAAGGCGCGCACGCTGCAGCAGGTGGTGGTGGGGGTGCCCCAGGCCGCTCAGGCGCGCGAGGGCTTTGCCGTCGGCAAAGCCATGGTGACAGGCGTCGAATTCGCCAAGGAATGGGCGAACCGGCCCGCCAACCACGCCACGCCCAGCATGCTGGCGGACGCCGCGCGCAAGCTCGGTCGCCAGCCCGGCTTCAAGACCGAGGTGCTGGGTCCGAAAGAGGTGGCCGCGCTGGGCATGGGCTCCTTTCTGGCCGTGGCCCAGGGATCGGCCGAACCGCTACGCTTCATCATCCTGCGCTACAACGGCGCGCCCAGGTCGCAGGCGCCGGTGGTGCTGGTGGGCAAGGGCATCACGTTCGACACCGGCGGCATCTCCATCAAGCCGGCGGCAGAGATGGACGAGATGAAGTTCGACATGGGCGGCGCGGCCAGTGTGCTGGGCACCTTTGCTGCCCTGGCCGAATTGCAGCCCGCCATCAACGTGGTGGGCCTGATCCCCAGCTGCGAGAACATGCCCGACGGCCTGGCCGTCAAGCCCGGGGATGTGGTCACCAGCATGAGCGGCCAGACGATCGAAATCCTCAACACCGATGCCGAAGGTCGGCTCATTCTGTGCGATGCGCTCACCTACGCGGCGCGCTTCAAGCCGCGCAGTGTGGTGGACATCGCCACCCTCACCGGTGCCTGCGTGATTGCGCTGGGCGCCGTGCGATCAGGGCTGTTTTCGGTGCGTGATGAACTCGCCCAGTCGCTGCAGCAAGCGGGCGAGCAGGCGCTTGACCCGTGCTGGCGCCTGCCGCTGGACGATGAGTACGCCGAAGGGTTGAAATCCAACTTTGCCGACATGGGCAACGTGGCCGGTCGCGCGGGTGGCGCCATCACCGCAGCCAAGTTCCTGCAGAAATTCACCGCCGAACTGCCCTGGGCCCACCTGGACATCGCCGGAACGGCCTGGAAAAGCGGCGCGGCCAAGGGGGCCACCGGTCGGCCCGTGCCCCTGCTGCTGCAATACCTGCTGAACGAAGCCGCCGCCCAGCGAACAGGCAAGGCCAAGGCGGCGGTGCCTGCGCGGCGCAAGCCTGTCTGAGCCTAGAAACCGCAGTTGACCGCGCTCTATCCGCTGGAAATGCCCATGACACTGAGAAAACTGGCCACGCAGAGGCGCACCCGCTGGGTGAGGGCGCTACAGACCCGATTGAGCTGCCGGGGAGCGCGCTGGCGGCGTTGCTCCTCCTGGCGGGCAGCAGCCCGCTGCGTCGTCGCGCCTTGCCAGCCCACCCCCGGGCAGCCCACTCGGGCCTGTCCAACTGCGGTTTCTAGGCTGAGAGGCTGAGGTGAGGGGCGCCATGGTGCAGGGGCAGGGGACGGGAGCGATGGCATGACCGAAGTGGCCTTCCATTTCAATGCGCCCGAGAAGGTGGCCTACGCCAGCCGCCTGCTGCGCAAGGCCTACCTGAAAGGTGCGCGCCTGCTGGTGCTGGCCGAACCGCGGCATGCCGCTGCGCTGGATCGGTTGCTCTGGACCATGGCCGCCGTGGAGTTTGTGCCGCATTGTCTGGACACCGCCTCACCCGGCATGCGCGCGTCCTCGCCCATCCTCATCACCAGCGCAGATCCGCCGACGGACTGCACCGCCGATGTGCTGCTCAACCTCACCGACGGCATGCCCGTGGACTACCACCGCTTCGAGCGGGTGATCGAGGTCGTCACACCCGATGAGCCAGACCGCTTGCGCGCGCGCGCGCGCTGGCGCCAATACAAGTCGGCAGGACTGGAGCCGCAGCGGCACGATCTGAAGCTTTCCGCCTGAAGCTTTCTGTCTGAACCCCGTCGCTTACCGGCCAAACCTGGCCGTGTGTGGCTTATGAGGCATTCGCTGCCATGATCCTGCCCCGGGCAAACCCTCGAAGGACCGCATGTCATGCTGGTGGATTGCGTTTTCACCGGTCTTTTGGAGTATCTTTGCGGTCGTGGAGAAAAAGTTCCCTCCGCATTCCAACATTCTTCCTTTCCGAGGATACCTATGCAACTGAACCTGAAACTGGCCGTCATCGCAGCGGCCGTCGCCCTGGCCGCTTGCGGCAAAAAAGAAGAGGCCGCTCCTGTTGCCGCTCCGGCAGCCGCTCCCGCTGCTGCTCCGGCACCTGCGACCGGCGGCGTCATCAAGATTGGTCATGTGGGCCCCACCAGCGGTGCCATCGCCCACCTCGGCAAAGACAACGAAAACGGCGCCAAGATGGCCATTGAGGAGCTCAATGCCGCTGGCCTGACGATCAACGGCCAGCCAGCCAAGTTCGAGCTGCTGGCAGAAGACGATGCCGCCGATCCGAAGCAGGGAACCGCTGCCGCTCAAAAGCTGGTGGACGCCAAGGTCGCCGGTGTGATCGGGCACCTGAACTCCGGCACCACCATCCCGGCTTCGCAGATCTACAACGACGCTGGCATTCCCCAGATTTCCCCCTCCGCCACCAACCCCAAGTTCACCCGCCAGGGCTTCCCCGGTGTCTTCCGCATGGTGGCTGACGACGTGCACCTCGGTGGCACGCTGGGCAAGTACGCTGTGGAAACCCTCAAAGGCAAGAATGTGGCCGTCATCGACGACCGCACCGCTTACGGCCAGGGCGTTGCCGACGAGTTCGAAAAAGGCGTGATCGCTGCCGGCGGCAAGGTCGTGGGTCGTGAATTCACCAACGACAAAGCGACCGACTTCAACGCCATCCTGACCACCCTGAAGGCCAAGAAGCCCGACGTGGTGTTCTTCGGCGGCATGGACGCCGTGGCCGGCCCGATGCTCAAGCAGATGAAGGCCCTGGGCATCAAGGCCAAGTTCATGGGTGGCGACGGCATTTGCACCACCGAGTTGTCCAAGCTGGCCGGTGACGGCATGGCCGACGAGCAGGTCTTCTGCGCCGAAGCCGGTGGTGTGGAAGGCGAGCAAAAAGCGGGCATGGAGAAATTCCGCGCCGACTTCAAGACCAAGTTCGGGACTGAGGTTCAGGTGTACGCGCCCTACGTGTACGACGCTGTGAAGGTGATGGTCAACGCCATGGTCACCGCCAACTCGTCCGATCCGGTCAAGTACCTGCCTGCCCTGAAAGCCACCAATTACAAGGGCGTGACCGGCAACATCGCTTTTGACGAAAAGGGCGACATCAAGAACGGCGCGCTGACGCTGATGACCTACAAAGGCGGCGTTCGCACCGCCATTGCCGTGATCCGCTGATCGCGCACATCCAGCGCCGAACCAGAGCCCGAATGGGTTCTGGATGCATGAAAAAGCCACCTTGCGGTGGCTTTTTCATTGCTTCTGGCAGAAAGCGCCGTTCCGATGGCATCGGCGGTCTCGGTTCAGCCTCATGCCTCAGCTGGCGATCACGGCTGGCGCAAACAGTTCGGTGCGCGCCGCCAGGCTGATGGCGGTCACGCAGGGGTGGGTGATGCGGCGTTCCACCGAAATTGCGAAGAACTCCTCCACCACGTCCGGTGCCGAGCCGAGCGTGTGCACGCCGTACTGCTTCTCGATGTCGCGCTCCAGCACCGTTGGCGCGATGAAGATGCCCATGCCGCGGCGCCCGAACTCCTTGGCCAGGGCGCTGTCGTCGCACTCGGCCACGATGCGCGGGCGCAGCGAGCGCCCCTGCAGCCAGGCGCGCAGGCGCTGACCGACGGCCGACTCCTGCGACGGCATCAGCAGCGGTGCGCCGTCCAGACAGTTCGGAAAGCTGCCCTGGCAGTTCTGGGACAACGACGGCGCGGCGAAGAAGCTGATGCCGCAGCTGCCCAGCTTGTGGTTGAAGGCGCGCACGCTGACCGAGGGCGGGATCGGTGCGTCGGAGATCACGAGGTCAAGCCGGTGCAGCGCGAGCTCGCCCAGCAAGGCGTCGAGCTTCCATTCACGGCACACGATGCGCACCGGTTCGGGCAACTGGGTCGCCGGCTCGATCAGTCGGCAGGCGATCGTCTTCGGCACGGCATCGGCCACGCCGACACGGAATTCCAGCAACCGCCCGGTCGCCGGGTAGTCGCGCATGGCTTCCTCAAGCTCGGCACCGATCGAGAAGATGTCCTCGGCGTAGCCCTGCACCATGCGCCCGGCATCGGTCAGTGCGAGGCCGCGCCCGCTCTTGGCGAACAGCGGTGTGCCGAGCGACTCCTCGAGCAACTGGATCTGGCCGCTGATGGTCTGCGGCGACAGGTGCAACTGCTCGCTGGCGCGCAGCACCCCGCCCAGCCTGGCCACCTGCAGGAAGTAGTGAAGGTGCTTGTAGTTCATAGGGTGCGGGTCCTGTCTGCAGGAGAACACATTGATGTATCCATTTTTTCCGTATTGTCGTCATTAAACAATCTGATTTTCAAGAGTTTGCTGAAGCCATAAATTTCACACATCGCCACTTCGGCGAGAACAGAAAGGCAACCCAGATGAATGTCGATATCCAAGCTCAAGGTTTCGCGCTCACGTCGGCCCTGACGGACCATGTGCGGCGCAGGATCGGGTTCGCGCTCGCGCGTCACAGTGATCGCATCCAGTGTGTGTCGGTGCGCGTTGGTGACGAGAATGGCCCGCGCGGCGGGGTCGATAAATTTTGTCGCATCCAGGTGCACCTGCTCGACGCCCCGGTGGCGGCGGTCGAGGACATCGGCGTCGATCTGCATACCGTGATCGACCGCGCCGCTGACCGTGCCGGGCGCATTGTCGTCAAGTACATCGACCGTCGGCATGACACACGCCGGGAGGGGCGGCGCAGCGACGCCATCGCCACCGGTGCCACGGCTTCACCGCGTTCTCCCCACGCTGTGGGAGATGTCGCATGAGCGCAGCGCCGGGCCGCTCCCAAGCCAGCTCGCACCGCAGCCCGCAGGGCGAAGGTATTCCAGTGAGCGCCGCGCCGGGCCGCTCCCAAGCCAGCTC
>PNMN01000060.1 GCA_013823655.1 Comamonadaceae bacterium
TCGGGGGGCAGCGACCCGCGCAGCGGCGGAGCGTGGGGGCACCGTTTCGCCGCCGGGCCGCCCCAAGGCGAAACAGCCCCCTCGGGGGGCAGCGACCCGCGCAGCGGCGGAGCGTGGGGGCATCCGCATGTCAGTGTCCTCCGGCTTTCTCGACACGCAGGCGCGGATCGACCGCGAAGTACAGCAAATCCACGATGAGGTTGATCACCACGAAGATCAGCGCGATCAGGCACAGGTAGGCCGCCATCACCGGGATGTCGGCAAAGGTCACGGCCTGGATGAACAGCAGCCCCATGCCGGGCCACTGGAACACGGTCTCGGTGATGATGGCAAAAGCGATCAGGCCGCCCAGCTGCAGGCCGGTGATGGTCATCACCGGCACCAGCGTGTTCTTGAGCGCATGGCCGAAATGCACCGCGCGGTTCGTCAGACCGCGGGCCCGCGCGAACTTGATGTAGTCGGTGCGCAGCACCTCCAGCATCTCGGCACGCACCAGCCGCATGATCAGCGTGAGCTGGAAAATGGCCAGCGTCACCGCGGGCAGCACGATGTGCTGCCAGCCCTTGGCCGTCAGCAGGCCGGTGCTCCACCAGCCCAGTTGCACCACCTCGCCCCGGCCGAAGCTCGGGAACCAGCCCAGTTGCACCGCAAACACCAGGATCAGCAAGATGCCGATCAGGAAGGTCGGCAGCGACACACCCAGCAGCGAGATGGTCATGAACAGCTGGCTGATGAACGTCCCGCGCTTGAGCGCCGCGTACACGCCCATGGGAATGCCGATGAGCAGCGCCAGCAGCGCGGCCACCAGCGCCAGCTCCAGCGTGGCCGGGAAGCGCTCGGCGATCAGGCGCGAGACCTGGGCCCCCTGGCGCAGGCTCAGACCAAACTCGCCCTGCGCCGCATTCGCCAGGAAATGCCAGAACTGGATGAAAAAGGGCTGGTCCAGCCCCAGGTCGGCGCGCAGTTCGCGAATCTGCTCGGGTGTGGCGTCCTGCCCGAGCAGGAAAACCACCGGGTCGCCCACGTACTGGAACAGCATGAAGGCGATCAGCGCCACGCTGACCATGACCACCACCGCCTGCGCCAGGCGCCTGAGAATGAATGCAAACATCGTGAGGAAAGAAAGAGAGGGCCGCCACCGTGGTGCGCGACCCCCGTGATCAGGCTGAAATCAGTTTACCTTGATCAGGCGCCAGTCCAGCCGGTTGTCGGCGCGGTGCACCACGTCGATGTTCTTCTTCAATGCCCACGGGATCACCTGGTTGTGCAGCGGGATGTGTGCCACGTCCTCGTTCTGCAGCGCCAGCGCCCGGGTCAGCAGCTCGGTGCGGCGCTTCAGGTCGGTCTCCTTCTTGGTGCGCTCCACCAGCGCGTCCATCTGCGGGTTGCTGTAGCGGCCCACGTTGTAGTTGCCGTCACCCCCGGCGCCCACCGAACGCGTGAGCGACTGCAGGCTGTACAGCGCGTCAAACGTCGGCACGCCCCAGCCCAGCATGTAAATGCTCGCCTCGTAGCGCTGGATCATGGGGAAATAGGTCACCAGCGGCAGCGTGCGCAGCTTGGCCTTGACACCAATCCTGGCCCACATGGCCGTCACCGCCTGGCAGATCTGTTCGTCGTTGATGTAGCGGTTGTTCGGGCAGGCGAAGTCGACCTCGAAGCCGTCTTTGTAGCCCGCATCGGCCAGCAGCTTCTGGGCGGCCGCCACGTCGAACGGGTAGCGCTGGTGCACCTCTTTGGTCCAGCCATTGACCTGCGGCGCCACCAGCGCACCGGTGGGCTGGCCCAGGCCGCGCAGCGTCACGCGGGTGATGGTGTCGATGTCGATCGCCTGGTACAGCGCCTTGCGCACGCGCTGGTCTTTCAGCGGGTTCTTGCCCTTGATGTTGCTGCCCGGCAGCTCGGCGCGGTGCTGGTCCATGCCGAAGAAGATGGTGCGGTTCTCGATCCCGTCCACCACCTTGAGGTTGCCTTCCTGGCGCAGCCGCGGCAGGTCCTGCGGGCTGGGATCGAGCACGAAGTCCACCTCGCCCGAGAGCAGCGCCGCCATGCGCGTGGCCGTGGACTTGACCGGGGTGTAGACCACCTCGGTCACATTGCCTTCGGCCTTGCCCCACCAGGCCGGGTTGCGGGTCAGCACCAGTTTCTGGTCGGGCTGCCATTCCTTCAGCACAAAAGGCCCGGTGCCGTTGGCGTTGCGGTGGGCGAAGTTTTCGTCTTTGGTCTTGATGTCCTTGGGCTCGACCGACTTGTTCTTCTCCGCCCAGGCCTTGCTCATCATGCGCAGCTCGGTCATCTGGTTCAGCAGCACCGGGTTGGGGTCCTTGGTGAAGATGTCGATGGTGCTGTCGTCCACCTTGACCACGCGGTCGATGCCCTGGGCGTAGATGCCGAAGTTCGAGCTCTTGGCCAGGGCGCGCTGCAGGGAAAACACCGCGTCGTCGGCGGTGAAGGCCGAACCGTCGTGGAACTTCACACCCTGGCGCAAGGTCATGCGCAACTGCGTCGGCGACACCTGCTTCCAGGCCGTGGCCAGCACCGGCTCCACCTTGAACGTGCGGCTGTTGTAGTACACCAGCGACTCGTACACCGCCGCATGGATGCCATTGGCCAGCGCGTTGTTCTGCGAGTGGATGTCCCAGGTCGGGATGTCGCTCGAACTGGTCCATTTGAAGGTTTTGGCGTGGACGCCGACCGAAGCCACCGCCAGTGCCGTGGCCAGAAGTGTGAAACGCAGTTGCATGATGGACACCTGAAAGGGTTTGACAAGCCTTGCACTATGCAACATCTGCCCCGACCGCAGCACGGGTGTTACCCGCAGGCGAGCGGGTTGCTGGACCGCTCAGCCGTACAGCACGGCAAGGCGAAGCAACAACGACACGGATGATTTAGAAATGGAATCAGCCTCAGGGCGAGGTCGATGCGGCCCTCAGCCGCAAAGGCCCGTACCAGGCCCTCAGGCTGGAGGCTGTGTTGTCGGTGTCGGTCATCAGCGCCACCGCCACCAGCGGGCCGGGTTCTTCGCCAAAGGCGCGGATGAAGTCGGCCCGCACGTCGCGCCGGTGGTCGCGCCACTGGCCCAGGTGCGCGCTGCCGCTGTCCACCACCAGCTTGCGGATGCGGTCGGTGCGCGGGTTGTTCAGCACCGCCTCGACCGGATCGTTGCGGCTCCAGACGTAGGTGAGGGTTGCGTAGGGCAGCGGCTCCCCCGTGAGCAGCCGACTGAGTTCCGAGAGGCGGTGCGTGCGCGCACTCCACTGGGACCGGTCGCCCTCGAACGCCAGCATGATGCGCACCGGCGCATCGGTGGCCTCTGCCGCCTGCAAGTCCGCCCCCACCGGCAGCGCATCGACCTTCCAGGCAAATTCCAGCATCCCGACCGCCTGCAGCGCCGGTTCGAACGGCTGGCGCAGCACGCTCACCGAGCGTTTCGCCTGCACCCGCAAGGCCGCTCGCCCTTGGCGGGTGACCGGCTCGAACGGCGCAAAAACCTTGCCGGGCAAGCGAAACACCTGCCACGCACCGCCACCGGCGGGGGTCTGGAACAGGCTGCGGGCGGCCTGGTTCATGGCCGCCTCGTCGGCCCTGACCGAGGGATACACCCCGTCCTGCGAGGTGCTGGCCCGGTCCTGCGGCGGCCATTGCGCGCACCCCGCCAGCCCGATCGCCAGAACCAGCCCGCCAGCCCGGCGCCCGGCACCGAAGCACCCGGTCCACGCCCGCTTGCACACATCTTGTTTCATTCGGCGCAGTGTAGCGCGCAGCCCGAATTTCCCCCAGTCGGGGGAGGCACTGGCGCAAGCACCGTCATAGATTGCTCATGCAGGCTTCACACCCGCTTGCGGGCGCCGGGCATGGGGCCGGGCGCCACCGTCACACACCCTTCAGGAAGGAAACCCATGTTGATTCGAAAAACACTCGCCCTGCTGCTGACCCTGGCCACCTCACTGGCCATGGCGGCGGTGGACGTCAACACCGCCAGCCAAGCCGATCTGGACAGCATCAAAGGCATCGGCCCCAGCACCTCGGCCAAAATCCTCGACGCCCGCAAGAGCGCCAGGTTCAAGGACTGGAACGACCTCATCGAGCGCGTGCCCGGCATCGGCGACAAGCGCGCGGCCAAGCTGTCGGCCGATGGCCTGACGGTCAACGGGGCGGCTTTCAAGGCCAGTGGCGCGGCCCAACCCGTCGCCGCCAGCAAGGCCGCCACCGCAGCGCCCGCCAAGCCGGTTGCACCCGCTGCCACGCCCAAGCCCTGACAAACCCCGCCAAATGAGCAAGCGGCCACGGGAGTACGGGCCACCTGCGGGCCTGCTTGCTGATACACTGCGGCCCCATGCGCCGGTACACCGTCATTTTTGTCACTCTGTTTGCCATGCTCTGGCAATCGGTGGCGCTGGCACGCGTGGGCTCCATGGTGGCCCCGCTGGCCGACCGGGTGCATGCCAGCCTGCACTGGCAGGAAGAAGGCCACCACCACCATGAAGATGGGCGCTACCACCTGGACGACTCGAGCGAATCCGTGCAGCACCTGCTCACCGACCACCTGAGCACCGCGGCAGAGCTCATGGTGGCCGCATCGCCAGGCTTCCTGCCCCTGGGGTCGGTCGCACCCGACGATCTGTACGAGGCCCCCGTGCCCAACCCCGCGTCTGACGGCCTGCTCAGGCCCCCTCGGTCCGCCGCCTGACCCGCTTCACGGCGGCGCATCCACCCCTGGACGCGCCCCGCCCACCGCTGCGGCACCCCACGCAAGCCTCTGGCCCGCTTTTGGCAGGGTCTGCGCTTGGGCGTCCGCTGGCCCCGGCTTTTGAATCGTCAGGATCCTTGTGAAACATCTCCCATGGTTGGCTGCTTGCACCATTGCAGGCAGCCTGGTCGGGCCCGTCTGGGCCCAGTCCGCAGCAGCACCGCCAGCCCCGGCGGCCCTCCCACCCACACCCGGCCCGGCGGCCGGCAGCGTCGGCCTTCGCGAGGCCCTGGACGCCGCCTGGCAACGCGCTGTGGCGGCCCGTGAAAGCGACGGCCAGCGCCGCCGCGCCGAGGCAGACCGCGTCGCCGCAGGCGGCTTCTGGGCAGCGCCGCCGTCGCTGACCCTGAGCCACCGAGACGACCGCCTGCACAGCAACGCGGGCAGCCGCGAGACCGAAATCGGCATCGCCCTGCCCTTGTGGCTGCCCGGCCAAAGGGCGGCGCGCGCGGGCACCGCAGACGCCGCAGGGCGCCAAGCGCAAGCGGC
Source organism: Comamonadaceae bacterium (assembly GCA_013823655.1). Classification (GTDB taxonomy): domain Bacteria; phylum Pseudomonadota; class Gammaproteobacteria; order Burkholderiales; family Burkholderiaceae_C; genus Hydrogenophaga. The sequence goes on from PNMN01000060.1 coordinate 5,240, forward strand.
CGAACAGGCGGCCCGCCTGCGTCTGGCGGGTGAACTGCGCGAAGCAGCCTGGCAGCTCGCCGCCTTGCAGGCCGAGGCCGCCCAGGCCGACGCTCAGGCCCAGGCGCTCCAGCAACTCGTCGGCGATGTCGAACGCCGCGTTCGGGCCGGTGATCTGGCGCGTGCCGACGCCCTGGCCGCCCAGGCCGAGCAACTGACGGCCAGCGCACTGCAGTCCGACGCACGGCACCGCCTGCAAGCCGCGCGCGCGCACTGGACACTGCTGACCGGACTGAGCGCAGCGCCCGAGCTGACGGCAGCGGCCAGCGCCGACACGCCACCGGCCGCTGCGCCACAGCACCCGGAACTGCAACTGGCCAGCCGAACGGTCGAACTGGCGCGCCAGCAGGTCGACCTGGTGCGTCATTCGCGACGCGACGCGCCCGAACTGAGCATGGGCCTGCGCCAGGACGTCCCAGGCCGCGCCGAAGCGACGCAGAGCAGTCTGATCGTCGGGCTGCGGCTGCCCCTGGGCACCGACGGCCGCAACCGCCCGCTGCAGGCGGCTGCCCTGAGCGAGCTGGAGGTGGCCCAGAGCCACGAGCAGCGGCTGCGCGAACGCCTCGACAGCGACAGCGCCACCGCGCGCGACGCGCTGCGCTCGGTGCAGGCGCAACTCGACGCCGAAGCCGCGCGCGCGCGCCTGCTGCGCGAGCGCGCCACCCTGATCGAAAAATCCTTCCGTGCCGGCGAGACACCGCTGCCCGACCTGCTGCGCGCGCTCGCCGCCGCGGCACAGGCCGACAGTGCCGCCGCCCGCCAGACCGCTGCACTCGGCCTGGCCCGTGCCCGCCTCCAACAAACCCTTGGACTTTTGCCATGAACATCCTCCCCACCCGCTGCACCGCGCAGCACCTGCTGGCGGCCGCCTTGGGCGCCCTGCTGCTGCTCAGCCACCCGCTGGCCAGCGCCGCCCCCGGTGCCCACGGCCCCGATGGCGAACACCTGGACGGCCCCGCCGCCGTGCGTGCCGCATCCGCCCTGCCGCGCATCGAAGCCCAGTCCGAAACCTTCGAACTGGTGGCCGAACTGCGTGCCAGCGAGCTGGTCATCCTGGTTGACCGCTTCGCGACCAACGAACCCGTGCTGGGCGCCCAGCTTGAAATCGAAAGCGGCGACCTCAAGGCCGTGGCCGCATTCCGCGCCGAACAGGGCGACTACGTGGTGACCGACGCGGCCATGCTCAAAGCACTGACCACCGCCGGCGAGCACGGCCTGGTGTTCACGCTGGTGGCCGGCCAGCACAGCGACCTGCTCGACGCCACGCTGGTGACGGCGAAGGCCGTCACAGCCCACACCGACCACGGACACGACCACACGCTGGAGCGCGCCGCATGGATCGGTGCCGCAGCCGCCCTGGGGCTGGTTGGTGCTCTTCTCTGGTGGCGCCAGCGCCGCCGCGTGGTTGGTCAAACGTCGGGAGCCCTGTGATGAAACACACTTTCTGGAAACTGGCAGCCGGTCGGACCGGGGGCCTGTGGATGTTCGCCGCCCTCATGGCATGGATGCTCCTGGTGCCGCAGGCCTTTGCTGCGCCCGGCGCACATGGACCCGACGGAGAACACCTGGACGCGCCCGGTGCGGCGGTCAACGCCTCTGGCCTGGCGCGTCTGCCCGACGGCAGCGTCAACGTGCCCAAGAGCGCGCAACGGCGCATGGCCATCCGCACCGTGCTGGCACCGGCCTCCGAGGCCGCCGTCACCATCCAGCTGCCGGCCCGGGTCGTCATGGACCCGAACGCCAGCGGCCGGGTGCAGGCCGTCCACGGCGGGCGCATCGAGCCCGGCCCCAAAGGCCTTGCGCTGGCCGGCCAGTCGGTCAAGCGCGGCGAGGTGCTGGCCTACGTGCGCCACCATGCCGACCCCTTTGCCCTGGGCGCACAGCAGGCCCAGCTGGCCGACCTGCGCGCGCAGCAGCAACTGGCGCAGCAACGTGTCAAGCGCCTCGAAGGCCTGGAAGGCACGGTGCCGCAGAAAGAGATTGAAGCCGCCCGCACCGAAGCCCGCAGCCTGGCCGAGCGCGAGCGCAGCATTGCCCACAGCCTGCAGGCGCGCGAACCCCTGGTGGCGCCGGTGAACGGCGTGATTGCCCGCGCCGACCTCGCCGTCGGCCAGGTGGTCGAGTCCCGCGAGCTGCTCTTCGAGGTGGTGGACCCAAGCCGCATGCTGGTCGAAGCCACCACCACCGACGCCACCCTGGCCACCCGCCTGGCTGGCGCAGCGCTGCTGGAAGTGCCCAACGTCACGCTGCGCCTCGTGGGCGCCGCGCGCTCGCTGCGCGACGGCGTGTTGCCGCTGACCTTTGCCATCAGCGCGGGCCAGCCGGGCGCGGCGCTGCCCGTGGCCATCGGTCAGCCGGTCACGGTGGTGGCGCAATCGACACAGCGCATCCAGGGCGTGGTGCTGCCCGCGCAGGCCGTGGTGCGCAACCCGGCCAACGAGCCCATCGTGTGGATCAAGTCCGGTGCCGAGCGCTTCATCCCGCAGCCGGTGCAGTTCCAGCCGCTGGACGCGACCACCGTGGTCGTGACCCAGGGCCTGGGCGCCGACAACCGCGTGGTGGTGCAAGGCGCGCCGCTGATCGCGCAGATCCGCTGAACCCGAGGACCGAGCATGTTCAACTGGATCGTTCGCACCAGCCTGCACAACCGCCTGTTCGTCCTGGCGGTGGCGGCTCTCTTGATGATCTACGGGGCCATCACCGCCTGGCGCACCCCCGTGGACGTCTTTCCCGACCTCAACAAGCCACTGATCACGGTGCTCACCGAAGCCGGTGGCATGGCGCCCGAAGAGGTGGAGCAACTCGTCACGATTCCGCTGGAGACCGCCCTCAACGGCATGCCCGGCGTGACCCGCGTGCGCTCGACATCGGGCGTCGGCCTGTCGCTGGTGTACGCCGAATTCGACTGGGGCACCGACATCTACCGCAACCGCCAGCTGGTGGCCGAACGGCTGGCGCTGGTGCGCGAGCAGATGCCGGGCGACATCACACCGGTGATGGGCCCGGTCTCATCGATCATGGGCGAAGTCATGCTGGTGGCGCTGCCCCTGGTCCCCGGCGATGGCCAGTCCCCGGCGGCCACCCCGATGCAGGCGCGCGAGTACGCCAACTTCGTGCTGCGCCCGCGGCTGCTGTCGATCCCCGGCGTGTCGCAGGTCATCCCCATCGGCGGCGAGGTGCGCACCCTGCGCGTGGCGCCCGACACCGCGCGCATGGCGCAGTTCGGCGTCTCGCTGTCCCAGGTCGAGCAGGCACTCAAAGGCTACGCCAGCAACGCCGGTGGCGGCTTCATCGACCTCAACAGCCGCGAGTACCTGATCCGCCACATCGGGCGCAGCAACCGCGCCGAAGACCTGGGCGGCGTCGCCGTGGCCTGGAAAGAGGGCCGCGCCATCCTGCTGGAGCAGGTCGCCACGGTCTCCTTTGCCGCCGGACTCAAGCGCGGCGACGCCGGCTACAACGGCCTGCCCGCGGTCGTCATCAGCATCCAGAAGCAGCCCGATGCCGACACCGTGGAACTCACCGCCCTGATCGAATCCGCGCTGGCCGAACTCAGGCAAGGCATGCCGCCCGGCCTGGCCGAGCCGCGCGTGCTGTTTCGCCAGGCCGACTTCATCAAGGCCTCGATCGGCAACGTGTCCGGGGCCTTGCGCGACGGCGCCATCATGGTCGCCATCGTGCTGTTTGCCTTCTTGCTGTCGGTGCGCTCCACCCTCATCACGCTGACCGCCATCCCCCTGTCGCTGGCGGTCACGGCCCTGGTGTTCCAGTGGCTGGGGCAATCGATCAACGTCATGACCCTGGGCGGCCTGGCCATTGCCATTGGCGAGCTGGTGGACGACGCGGTGGTCGATCTGGAAAACATCCTGCGCCGACTCAAGCAAAACCGGAGCGCCGAGCAACCGAGATCCGTCCTCGAAGTGGTGCGCAGCGCCAGTGTCGAAGTGCGCTCGGGCATCGTCTACGCCACCGTCATCGTGGTGCTGGTGTTCGTGCCGCTGTTCGCCTTGCCGGGCATTGAAGGCAGGCTGTTCACGCCGCTCGGCATTGCCTACATCGTCTCCATCGGCGCCTCGCTGCTGGTCGCCATGACGGTCACACCCGTCATGTGCTACTACCTGCTCCCGAAGATGAAAAACCTGGACCACGGCGACAGCCCGCTGGTGAGCTGGCTCAAGCGCCAGGACGCCAGGTTGCTGAGCTGGTCGTTCGATCGCGCGCGGCTGCTCATCGTCATCGCCGCACTGGCCGTGGCCGCCGCTGCGGCCTCCGTCCCGTACTTCCCGCGTGCTTTCCTGCCCGCCTTCAACGAAGGCTCGCTGGTGCTGGGCATGGTGATGCAGCCCGGCACCTCGCTGGCCGAAGCCAACCGCGTGGGGGCGGTCGCCGAGCAACTCATCCTTGAGGTGCCCGAAGTGACACAGGTGGGGCGGCGCACCGGTCGCGCCGAACTCGACGAACACGCCGAAGGCGTGCACTCGGCCGAGATCGACGTCGATCTGAAACGCTCCGAACGCAGCCGCGAAGAAGTCATGGCCGACATCCGCGAACGGCTGTCCACCCTGCCGGCCCAGGTCGCCATCGGGCAGCCCATCAGCCACCGGCTCGACCACCTGCTCTCGGGCGTGCGCGCGCAGATCGCGATCAAGATCTTTGGCGACGACATCGACACCCTGCGCGGCCTGGCCGAAGGCCTGCGCGGGCAACTGGGGAGCGTGCCGGGGCTGGTCGACCTGTCGGTGGAAAAGCAGGTCCTGATCCCGCAGATCACCGTGCGGCTGGACCACCACAAGGCCGCACAAATGGGCCTGACGCCGGGCGAAGCCATCCGCATGCTGCAGGCGCTGACCGACGGTGCCCATGGCGCCGACATCGTGGACGGCCCGCGCCGCTACGAACTGGTGCTGCGCCTGCCCGACCACCAGCGCGGCCCGCAGGATCTGGCGCGCACCCTGATCGACACCCCGGCCGGTCGCGTGCCCCTGTCCAGCATCGCCACCGTGAAAGAAACCGATGGCCCGAACCAGATCGGGCGCGAGAACGGCCAGCGGCGCATCGTCGTCTACGCCAACACCGACGGCAGCGACATGAGCCGCGTGATCGCCGACATCCGCGGCGTGATCGCGGGCACGGCCCTGCCGCCGGGCAACTTCATCAGCCTCGAAGGCCAGTTCCAGGCCCAGGAGCAGGCCACGCGCCTGATCGCCGGCCTGTCGCTGGTGTCGCTGGTGATGATCTTCCTGGTGCTGTACTCGCGCTACCAGTCGGTGGTGCTGGCCTCCATCATCATGGCCAACATCCCGCTGGCGCTGATCGGTGCGGTGGTGGCCATGTGGATCGCCGGCGTGAGCCTGTCTGTGGCCTCCATGGTGGGCTTCATCACCCTGGCGGGCATCGCCACGCGCAACGGCATCCTGAAAATCAGCCACTACATCAACCTGTGCAAGTTCGAGGGCGAAACCTTTGGCAAACCCATGATCGTGCGCGGCTCGCTGGAGCGGCTCACGCCGGTGCTCATGACCGCCCTGGTGGCCGCTTTTGCGCTCACGCCGCTGCTGCTCGCGGCCGACGCGCCGGGCAAGGAAATCCTGCACCCGGTGGCGGTGGTGATCTTCGGCGGCCTGGTCAGCTCGACCCTGCTCGACACCCTGCTCACGCCGGTGCTGTTCTGGCTGTTTGGCGAAAAGGCCACCCAGCGACTGGCGCACCCCCACGCCGACGAGTCCCAGGGCAACCCCGCCACCCAGGACGCCTACTGACCCACCCCGCAACCACAACCACAACCACAACCAGGCCCCGCGGCGCCGCCTGCACGAGTGCGCCGCACCTTGACCGGAGAATTTAGATGATGAAAAAACTGTTGACCGCTGCCGTGCTCGGCCTGTCGGCCCTGTCGTTCAACCTCGCCTTCGCCCATGGCGGCAGCGAACCCAAGCACGGCGGCGTGGTGCAGACCGCCAGCGACCTGTCCTTCGAACTGGTCGGCACACCCGGCGGCGCGCTGATCTACATCGAAGACCACGGCAAACCCCTGGTGCCCACCGGCTTCAAAGGCAAGCTCACGGTCCTGAGCGGCGCCAACAAGTCCGAGGCCGCGCTCGTCGTGGTCGACGACAAACTCCAGGCCAAAGGCATCCAGCTGGCCAAGGGCGCCAAGGTGGTGGCCGCACTGGTCACGCCCGCAGCCAAAGCCATCACCGTGCGCTTCACGGTGCGCTGAAAGGCCGAGAGCCCGTTCGCCCTGCTCGCGTCGAAGGAGAGAGTCGTTCGGTCACCCTGGCTTCGACCCTTCGTCAAGCCCAGGCCAAGCCCAGCCCGAACGGATATCAAGACTTCAGCGGGTCGGAGCGATCATCGAAAATTGGAATCTGACCCCGATTACCTTGGCCTCGCGCTGGTCTTGCGCCGACGGCGCAAGCTCCCGAGCGACGACAGCGCACCGGGCAAGCAGCGCTGATTCAGCATCTCTGGCAGTCATTGCAGCAAGCTCCGTCCAGAACAAAAATGGCGATTTTCGCTGCCGTCACTCTAAAGCGAAACAAGGGTGGCCGCTGCCGCCAAAAAGCTCGGCAACCTGGCGCCGGACAATTGGAATCTGACCCCGATGACCTGCGATGACCCATAAAAAAACCCGCTGTGTTGCCACAGCGGGTTCTTTGTTTCTTACTCTCGACTGGCTTGCGCCAGGAAAAAATCAGAAGGTGTGATTCACACCAACGGCCACCACGTCCGTCTCGGTAGCGCCAGACTTGCGATCTTCCGAGCGGAAGCCGCCATAAACGGTTGTGCGCTTGGACAGGCTATAACCCACAGCGGCACCGAAGGCACTGTCAGCCTGGCCACCCTTGGCCTTGGAATTGGCGTAGCCCACCGACAGGGTCAAGGCGCTGCTCAGCGGCACATCGGCACCGATCTGGTACGAATTGACACGGTTGCCGACGTCGGGCTTGGTGGTGTAGTAGCTCGCCAGCAGCTTGGCCATACCCAGGTCGTAAGAACCGTTGATCAGCGTGCCTTTTTGAGCCACTCCATCTTCATAGCCCACGGCAGCGGTGATCGGGCCATTGGCATACTTCGCGTGGAAACTGGTGGTTTTGGGATCAGCATTGCCCTTGAGCTGGGTGTTGATGGCACCGCTGAAGCCAGCAAACTCGGGCGATGCGTAATACAGCTGAGCGTCCAGACGACCGGCATGGCCGTTTTGCCACACAGCGTTGGCCGACAGTGCGGAGTCGAAGCCACTGTTTGCCGCACCGAACACGTCGTCCAGAGCAGTCGTGCTGCGGCCCAGCTTGATGGCGCCGAAACCACCGCTCAGGCCCAGGTTGGCTTGACGCTGGAACGTCGGCGAGTCAGTCGCACCGTTGCCCAGGTTCAGGCCTTCTTCAAAGTTGAAGCTGGCCTTCAAGCCGCCGCCGAGGTCTTCGGAGCCCTTGAAGCCCAAACGGCTTTGGCCGATGCCACCGTCAGCAGCAGCCAGAGATTGGCCCTTCACCTTACCCACCCAAATATCGGCCACACCGTAGATGGTGACGTTGGATTGGGCCAGGGCGGCGCCGGAAGCGGCCAGAACGGCCAGAGCGATCAGAGACTTTTTCATGAGATACGTTCCTTGATGAAATCGCCCGACGCGAACATCGGAGCGGGCGGTGATTGAATTCACGCATGACATGCTACCCCCGTAACGCCCAAGTAACGCGGGTTTTCCCGTAAAGCAGCTGTATCAAATCCCTGTGTGTCGGTTTTTTGACACAATCAAAATCTCCCGCAATACCAACGACTCATGTCGTTCAACCGAAAAAGCAAAGACCCCCGTCGCGGTCAGCGACGGGGGTCCGGGTTTCATCCGAAACGCTGGTCAAGCCAGCAAATCATCAGAAGTTGTGGCGAACACCCAAAGCAAAACCACGCACCGAAGCTGCCGCAGTGGCAGCCTCATTGCCGGCGGTGGCGGCCTTGGCAGCGCGCTTGCCGTTCTCCCCGAGCACGCCGTAGACAAAGGTGCGCTTGCTCAGCGGGTACTTGGCTTCCAGAACCCAGTTGGTGTCCTTGAATTCGGTGTCGCGCGCGATGTCGAAGACCAGGGCCACGGGGCCGAGCGTGGCACCAGCACCCACGGTGAAGCCCTCAGAACGGGTTTGACCTGCGGCATTCTCGTTGCTGTGGTAGCTGGCTGCAATCTGGAACATGCCCAAGTTGTACTTGCCACCCAGCACCATACCTTCGTTACCGCTTTGAACTTTGTTGAAAGCCAACGAAGCAGCAATGGGGCCTGCGGCGTAGGTGGCCGCCAGGTCGTACTTCGTTTGCTCGCCTGCAGCAACCGCGTTGGCGTCATTGCCCTTCAGCACGGTGGCTGCAGAAACCGTGAAACCGCCGAAGTTGGGCGAAACGTAGCGGATCAGCGCGTCATCGCGCGAACCTGCGCCGGCGAAACTGAATTGGCTGGCCACTGCGGAGTAGTTGGCGGCCCCAGTCAGTTCCCAAGCTGCCACGCTGTGGAACGAAGTGGTGAGCTGGCGACCGAGGCGAACTTGACCAAAACCACCGCTGACAAACAGGTTGGCGGCGCGCTGGAAAGTGT
>PNMN01000061.1 GCA_013823655.1 Comamonadaceae bacterium
AGAGGGGCGCCTTTTTCTGAGCTGCCTACGCGGCAGTGAACTCTCAGCAGGCCATCAGCATCGGCGATCTGATTTTCTGAGCTGCCTACGCGGCAGTGAACCCGGCCTGAGCGCGCTGCTCGGCGCCTTTGGTTTTCTGAGCTGCCTACGCGGCAGTGAACCTCAGAAAAAAGCGGAAGCGCGGGCCGGTGGTTTTCTGAGCTGCCTACGCGGCAGTGAACCCGGTGCAGCACCATTTGGCTGGTGACGAACTTTTCTGAGCTGCCTACGCGGCAGTGAACGCGTTGATGGCGCACGCAGCGGCTTCGATCAATTTCTGAGCTGCCTACGCGGCAGTGAACATCGCGCTCGGGCACACGGCGGCATTCGATCATTTCTGAGCTGCCTACGCGGCAGTGAACGTGGTGGCCAACGGAGGCCGCACGGTCAACATTTTCTGAGCTGCCTACGCGGCAGTGAACGAAAGTCAGCACGCCCTGGCCGTTGTCCAGCATTTCTGAGCTGCCTACGCGGCAGTGAACGTGAGCACGGCGCTGGTGCGCAGCATCACCCTTTTCTGAGCTGCCTACGCGGCAGTGAACTACCTTTTACACAGACCTCTCGCTCACTTTTCTTTCTGAGCTGCCTACGCGGCAGTGAACGCCGAGGCCCAATAGATGCCGGGCCTGACTATTTTCTGAGCTGCCTACGCGGCAGTGAACCGCTTGCCGCCGATCCAGGGCAGCATGGGGCTTTTCTGAGCTGCCTACGCGGCAGTGAACTGGGCGACCGGCGCCAGCTGCGCCCCAACACCTTTCTGAGCTGCCTACGCGGCAGTGAACGTCACATACCGCTCGCAAACTTCGCGGTTGTTTTTCTGAGCTGCCTACGCGGCAGTGAACGCTGGGGCCTTGATGATGACGATGGTGTCGTCTTTCTGAGCTGCCTACGCGGCAGTGAACGACAACAGCAGCCTGGCGGCGTGGGTCCGGGCTTTCTGAGCTGCCTACGCGGCAGTGAACCCACCGCCCCGGCGGCACCGGGAATCCTGATATTTCTGAGCTGCCTACGCGGCAGTGAACCGCCACGCCTTGCGGGCCTGGAAGGTCAGGGATTTCTGAGCTGCCTACGCGGCAGTGAACTGATCCGGCACGATGTGCCGGTCTATACTTGCTTTCTGAGCTGCCTACGCGGCAGTGAACGAGCGAGGCGCAGCGGACCACGCTGCTGATTTTTTCTGAGCTGCCTACGCGGCAGTGAACAAATCAGCAGAGCGCATCTTGGACGGCTACATTTTCTGAGCTGCCTACGCGGCAGTGAACCTGGACTACAGCACCGGCCCGAGCATGGTCGATTTCTGAGCTGCCTACGCGGCAGTGAACAAGGTGCACCAAGTGCCGAACGGTCAGGACGATTTCTGAGCTGCCTACGCGGCAGTGAACGACGTGTACGGGTTTTGTGCGGTAACGGCCATTTTCTGAGCTGCCTACGCGGCAGTGAACGACGACGACGACAGGGTATCGGCGGCGTGCGTTTTCTGAGCTGCCTACGCGGCAGTGAACTCGATGGTCTTGCGTGCTTCGGTCTTGTTCATTTTCTGAGCTGCCTACGCGGCAGTGAACTGAAGCTCCTTCTTTTCCTGGCCACCTTGTGCTTTCTGAGCTGCCTACGCGGCAGTGAACGACGAGATCGCCGCCGATGGCCCGCGATACAATTTCTGAGCTGCCTACGCGGCAGTGAACGACAACAAAGGCTCCGGCTCGATCACGGACCAGTTTCTGAGCTGCCTACGCGGCAGTGAACGCACTCGTTCATTTCATCGGCGGTGTACTCATTTTCTGAGCTGCCTACGCGGCAGTGAACTGATCTCTACCCCACCGAACTTCATGATTTTTAAAGAATATTCCCTCCCCAAGCCAGGACACCCCAATTCCTGGGGTGTTCCGTAAGTGGTTGATTTACATGGCCCTGTCACGGACCTCGGAAAAAAGGGTCAAAACCAGGGCACGGTCGCCTCATGACCCAGGCCGTAGGCGTTGAAGGCACCTGCCACAGGCTGTGGCTGCAGCGGGCCGTGCTCCACGCACAGGCAGAACGGCTGGCCCGTGCTGCTGCTGTGCAGTTGCACAAACGGCAGGTCGGGGTGACGCTCCACCGCGTCGGGGATGGCGGCGGCAGCCTGTTCGGCGGTTTCACCTTTGCGCTGCATGCGGCGGCGGCGCAGGCGGTCCACATTGGTCTTGAACTGGCGGCGGCGCACGGTGCGGTGCTGTGCGTTGGCAGGCACTGGGCGCAGCTCGCTCACTTGCGTGTGGTCGCGCATGCCCTTGAGCCAGTCCTGTTCCATCAGGCGCTGCAGCGCATCGGGCGTGCCGTGCAGACGCAGAACCGCACCCAGAGTGCGCTTTGTCATGGGCTGCACGATGTGCTGCGGGTAGCTCACGCCAATGTCGGTGGTCTGCCCGTGCACCAGCGCCCGGTGCAGCTTGGCCACCAGCGCGCCCAGCAGGTGCGCGTGGCTGAACTCCGGGTCGGGCAGCAGGGTGATGTCGATGTAATGCGTGGTCATGGAGCCTCGCACATCAGCTGGCATCGCCAAATACGCCGCCACGGATCAGCACCGCCATCACAAAGTGCTGCTGCTCCACGGGCGGCACCTGGTCTTTCAGCAGCCAGTTGTCCAGCAGGGTGTAAAAGTCCATCTTTTGCTTGGGCTGGCGGTAGGCCTTGCCCTGCGTGGTGACGGAGCCGTAGGGCTCGACCGCGATGGGGCCGAGTTCTTCAGCACCTTCGTACCAGGTGTCGATGGTGCGGATGGCGTTGCCGATCTTTTGCGAGTGGATGGCGGCCACGCCGTCCACGTGGTACAGCGTCTTGCTCTTGCCTGCGGTGCCCTTGTCCAGGATCAGTTCTTGGGATGGGAACACCTCCTGCCCTGCGCCCTGGCGCACAAAGGCGGTCACCCGCAGCAGCGCATGCTGCGATCCGGCCAGCCCGGCGGCAATCGCCTGGCCCAGTTCCTCAAGGTCTTTTTCTTCAGTACTCATAACGCCTACCGCCCGTGTATTGAGCGTCAAGGCATCAAAAGGCCATTGTTTTGCGGCCTGGCCATCCGCCATTTGCTCCACGATCACGTCCACCTGTTCGGCCCCTGCGCGGTTGCGCCATAGGAAGCGGCCATTCGCCAGGTTGGCCGCGTAGCGCCGGGCCAGCTCGGCAAAGCCGTGCTGCTGCACATAACCCTGCACGGTGGCCAGCAGCTTGGCCCGGTAGGCCGCGCTGTTGCAGGCCGATGGCGTGCCCGCGCCCCCCAGCACGCGCAGCGTGAACTGCACCTTGAGGGTGTCGGCCTCAGAAGGCAGGGCGGCCACGTCCACGGTTTGCAGATTGGGGTTCTCGATGGCGGCGTCCAGCTTGGCGGGATCTTGCTCCTTGGCCTTGAGCCGATTGCTGATAGTGCCGCGCACGGACTTTGCCCGGATCACGACAGGCTGCCAGGCATGCGACTGGGCACGGTCTTCCCAGCGACCTGCGTGGAACACGGCGTCAGAGGGGTCCAGCTTGCGTTCAAAGGCCAGCACGGAGGCGGTGGTGAGTTTGTCGGTCATGGTGTTTATCTTTCAAAAACGGGGTGTGTGTTGTGTGCAAAGGGGCGTCGGCTCAGGTGTGGGCATAGGCCTCCGAGTCATCCCATGCGCCCAAGAGGTAGGCTTGGTCGTCGGGTCCGGCTTCATCTGGCTGCGAACTGGGTCGGTAGCCGTTGCGGCAGCGGTACAGGCCCTGGGCTTCGTCGGCGTCGGCATGCCATAGCAGTTGCTCCAGGCTTTGCAGCCTGTGCGGGCTGATCCAGGCACCGAGCGAATAGACCGACTCCACAAACCGCAGTGGCAATGTGGCATCGCGGGCGTTGCGCACTGTGCCCGGGCCATGTGCCTGGGGTGTGAGTGCGGCATAGCCTACGGGGATGGGCACCACCCAGCCGCTGCCCTTGGGGCGCAGTGGATCGCCCCAGTCCACCTTGCCATCGGGTGCAGTGCTGCCGTCTGCGCTGGGCAGCGGCTGGTGGTTGAAGCGGGCCGCATGCAGCCAGGCGTCCAGCAGCGTGGCATCGGGCTGGGTGGTGCGCAGGTGCTGCAGGCGCTGGGCCAGCAAGTCGTCACGCCCCACCAGGGCAAAGCCGGGCAGCCATTGCCTGCGCCATTGGCGAAACTCTTTGGCGGCTGCGTCGGGGTCTTCGGGCACGATCGCCATCCAGGGCCGCACCCGCTTGCCAGGCACGGGGCGCGCGGGCAGCACGCTGCCGCCGGCCACGCGCATGCCCGCCAACAGGTCGCCTGCGCACTTGGCCCATTTCTCCCGTTGCTCTTTGTTGTCTTGCACCAGCGCAGCCGGTGTGCCGGGCGCACGCTTTTCAGACACCGCCAGCACCAGCGTGATCTGCAGGTGCATGCGGCCTTCTTCCACAATGGCGGCGGTGCTGCCGTCTTTGTCCACCGGGTTGCGCGTGAGGTTGAAGCTGCGCACATAGCCCTGCGTGACCAGCTCCTGGTGGTGGTGGCACACCACGCCCACGCCGTGCAGCCGCAGCGGCACACCTGCCTGCACCAGCTTGCGCTCCAGCGCCCACATCACGCCCGTAAAGGCGGTGATGGACGGGAAGCCGTGCGTGAGCGGGCTGGCAATGGCGCTGGCGTTCTGGATGCGCAGGTGGGGCAGGACGAGGATGGCTTCGGTTTGCGTCATGGTGTGACCCCTTTGCGCGCTGCGCGTATGCGGGTGCGGCGTTCTCGCAGTTGCACTGCAAAGCCGTCTTCATCGGTCAGCAGTTCTTTCTTCCACGCGCGAAACTCCACTTCGCTGAATGTCAACCCTCCCTCCAGGCGCGCATTGAGCCAGTTACCAAAGCGCTGGCCGATGGCGTCGGGCCACTCCATCGCCAGCCAACGTTCGGCAAAGTCTTCTTCCTCTGGCAGCTCGGCCCGCAAGGGGTCAAGCCAGCATTGCTCGTCGGGGTTCAACTGCGAAAAACGCGGGTCGTTCAGGGTCCAGCCGGGGGTGAGTGTTTGTTCCAGCTCCGCCGCCATCGCCACCATTTCATCGACCAGCACATCCATCAGCTCCTTGCGTTGGTCGCGCGCGTCCATGGTCGCGGCAGGGTCGGACTCCAGATAGCGCCGCAGCGCTTGCACCGTCTGGCGCACCAAAGGGCGGCCACCAAAATAGTGCGTGAAAACCGAGTCCGCCTGGGTGGGAAGACGCTGGTCGCTGACTTTCCACTGGGGGGGCAAAGAGGACAGCAGGTAGTTCATGCCCCGGCGCTCGCTGTTGAGCTGGCTGATGTTTTGGGGCTTGGTGCCGCCCATGTTCTGGACCGCCAGACCGGGGTAGTCGTGAAACACCCCGTCATGCGCTTTACGCTCCTTTTTGGCTTGGCGGGCGGCCTTGTTGGCCTCACCAAAACGGTCTTCCTGCACTTGGGCGTGTACAGCGTGGGCCAGCGAGGTGGCGTACAGCGGGGCCAGCAGCGCGTAGTCGGCATCCACACAGGCGTCGCCGCCGATCATCCAGTACAGCTGCTTGGCCAGTGTGTGGCTGCTCGGCCCCTCGGCGCGCGGCTGGGTCAGTGACACCAAGGCGTCGCGCAGCGCCTGGGCTTGGGCCGGGTCGGCGTGCAGCGCGGCCAACGCGTCGGCGTCCTGCACCAGCAGGGCGGTGAGCAGGCTGCGCCCGTCCACTGCCAGCTTGAGCAGCTTGTACACATCCAGGGCAGCAGCGTTGCCCACCACATCGCCCACAAAGTTTTCGCCCAGCGCATGGCTACCCAGCTCTGCCAAAGGCGGCAGACTGGCGGGCTCCACGTAAAGATTGGTGCCCCGGGCGTCGGGATGGATGGGCTTGAGCGAGTGGGTCACGGCCTGGATTTGCTCCACGCGCTTGGCGGCGCTGGCCAGCCACACATCAGGGGCAAACGAAGCAATGACTTCGTCGCGCTGGGGATCGTCAGGTTTGAGCTTGTCGAGCTTGGCTTGCAGTCGTTCTTGCAGGAAGCCAACTATTGCCGCTCGATAACCTGCCTTGCCACCTGCTTCAGGGGCTAAAGACATGGGAATACCTTTTCAAAAGAGTAAGAGCTAGAATCCCCCAGTCAGCACACAACCAACCGGGGACGTGAAAAACGGCTGAATAGCCGATCAGACTCTTCTTAGGGCGCGAAAGCTATTCACTGTGACCTCTCTTTCTTGTTGGTGCCTCGACAGCAAATTGTTGATATGACCCGGGTGTAGGTTCCAACTACATCCGGGTTTCATTATGCCAAAAAAATGTTTCCAGTCAATGATCAGTTGAAATAGTTTTCAAAAAAATAGAAACAAAGCCCTGACGCGCACAGAGCGGTACTATCGCTAGCCATCTGTCGAGAAGACAGCTCAGAAAAGTCACTGATCTGTTGACATTTTTCTGCCGCGCAGGCAGTTCCAGCGCTCCGTGCTGCGCCACTGGCGATCATCAGGGACAGCACCGCCAAAGGAGAAAAACATGTTCAAAAACGGTATGCGCCCCATCCACCCCGGCGAGGTGCTGCGCGAGGACTATCTCAAGCCCATGGACATGAGCGCCAACGCTCTGGCCAAGCAACTGCACGTGCCAGCTTCGCGCATCAACGACATCGTGCTGGAGCGGCGCGGCATCACCGCCGACACGGCCTTGCGTTTGAGTCGGTTTTTTGGCGGGGATGCGCAGTCCTGGCTGAACCTGCAAACCGCCTACGACCTGCGCGTGGCGGAAACCGACCAGGCGCTGCAAGCTGCCGTTCTGGCTGTGCACCCTCTGGAGCTGCACGCTGCCTGAACGCCTCACTTCTTGACCGTGAAGCCCAACGCCTCATGGAACCACCAGCCGTTGTCGTTGTGCGGCAGACTGGCGGTGGCGTAACGTCGGGCGCATCCTTGCAGCGACTGGCCTTGCGTCTCGGCCAGCGCACTCAGTTCATCCAGCAGGTTGACTCGAGGCCACGCAGATACGCTGGGTGACCCCAGCCGACTTTCTGGGACGGCGTTGCACAGATTGGGGAGGCACACAAACTCCTGATCACCACGCCGCTGCCCCTCTTTCACACGATGCAGCAACAACGCCTCCCCGTCTTCATCCGGGAGCATGGCGACGTCGTCCCGTGGGGTGTTGTCGTAGCGAAAACGCTGGAACTGCGGCAGCAAGCCCGTCAGCCACAAGTGGCTGGGGTGGAGCCACTGCAAGCAGGCAGCATGACTTGGAATAGGAGCATCCTGCAGGCGGGGCAGCATGCTGTCGTGCATACGGGCATGTTCCAGATCCACAAGGTAGCGACCGGGAAACGGCTTGTCCGCCAACCCGGCGATACGCGGGCAGGCATCCACGGCCCATGACCCCGCAGCCTGTATTTCACGTGCCATGAGGTGGCGCAGGCAGTGTGACTTCAGCCGAAACGGTGGGTGCTCGAGCTCAAAACCCGGCTTGCAAAACGCCGCCTTGTCTTCGTGCTCGTAGTGCCGCAGGTTGCTGTCCAGCACCACCATATTGACGCCATCCACCGCGCCAGGCCGGTGCCGTCGCACCCGACCGGCGAGCTGGATGAGCGAGCGCATGGACGAGGGCTCGACCACGGCCCAGTCGTAATCGTGGTCGCGGCCCACTTCCGTCACGGGGCTACCCAGCACGATGAACAGGTGGTGGGGCTCGGGGTGGGCGTCGATCTGTGCGCGCAAGGCGGGGCGTTGCAGCGCGGGGTCGTGGCCATCTCGGGCTCCTTGGCGATTGAGCAGGGTGTCCAACTGCCGCTCCATGGCCGAACGCAGCAGCAAAGGAAACTGCGAGTGGTACACGCACAGGTGAATGTGAACCCGCTCGCGCAGATCGGGCGGCAGTGCATCTGGCCCATACATGGCCAGCGCCACCTCGTACAGTGGTTCGATATTGGCCATGCGGATCAGGCCCAGGCTCACGCACTTGCCGCTGGCAGTGTCGGTGCTGTGGTTGTGGGGTTGCTGGTGCAGTTGCCAGGCTTGCGCCAGCACCAGGCGGGCAAAGTCTGCGCGCCGCTTGTCCTTGGCCATGCCCTGCCAGTTGTCGGGCAATGCAGCTATACGCGCGATGCGGCGCGCTTGCTCCTGCGCGATGTCCGTCAACTTTTCCACGCGCTTGCGCACGTACTGTGCGTGGACTTGGCGAAAGGTCGCTCCGTCCGCACAGTCTTGCACGGTCAGGTTCTGGTGGAACTCGTCGATCCACAGGCAACAGACATTCACGGATTCACCGGGCCGCTCACTGCGGTGCTTCTGGTACACATCACGCCCGGCGCGGTAGGCCAGAAACAGCCCTTCCACCAAGGCAGGTGGCAAAGTCGCTGATGACAGCAGCACGCGGCTGCCCAGCAGGCCTGACCAGTGCACCAGCCGGGTGAGGGCAGGCAGGTCGGCCATGTCGAAGTCGTCGGGCTCGTCCAGCACCAGGTCGCCGGTCAGCAAACGCAGCATGGGTGCAATCTGGCGGCCACCGCGCAGGCTTTCGGTGGCGGGGGTCAGGTGGTCTACGGTGCAGACCAGGACTGGCGCTGCCAAGAGGCGGCGCACCTGCGCATCGTCGGTCAGCCGCTGCAGCAGGGGATGCTGGTCATTGCCCTCGTACAGCAGACCACCATTGGTTTCGTCTCGCTCTACATCGGTGCAGGCCTCGCCCGCATTGGGCAGACGCGGGTCAGACAACAAGGCCTGTGCGGATGCGGAGCCGGTGGCCTCGGCCTGTGCCTCCCAGTATTCAAACAAAGCCCGGCTGGCCGCGCCACCCACCTTGATGGCCAGTTGCTCATCATTCAGGAGCAAATCGTTCTGGAAGACACGCCCCGTCTGCAAGGTCAAGGTACGCAGCCCAATGGCAAAGGCACAGCGCATGCCCGTGGCTGGGTCGGCCAGCGCGTTCATGATGCGGGCGTTGCCCAGCGTCTTGCCGCAACCGGTAGATGCCATATTGATGATGAAGGCACCTTGCTGCGCAGCGCGGGCGCGCACGCTGGTGGCCAGATCTGCGGCTTTGTCTTGCCAGGCAAAGCGGGAGTCGGCGCTGCGCCTTTTCAGCGGCTTGTGGTTCTTGAGCGCGGGCAGGCTGCGCGTGAGGCTGGGCAAGGAGCGCGCCACCAGCGTGGCATGGGCCTGCACACCCAGCAAATGCTCGTCCAGGGTTTGATTGAAAAATACGCCACTTCGCTTGTCTGGCGTGGTTTTATTGCTACTTTGTTGATAGTAAACACTGCGCGTATTGGCATACAGCGGGTAGCCGTCGTTGCGGTAGGGGGCTCGCCGTGTTTCGTCGTGGATGCTGGAGTAGTGGTGATCGGCCAGCATCAGGCACAGGCGCGAGACATGCATGGCAAACGGGTCGTGCAACACCGTTTTTTGGCTGCTTGCTTGTGACAACTCCAGCAGCTTGCGCGCATAGCGTGCGACCTGTTTGCGCCAGGCCGGGGTGGAAACGGGCAGGCCATGCGGGAAAAGCCAGTACGGCTCGGCAGTGGCCGCTGTCGCCCCCTCTTCACGCGGTTCGTTCCAGTCCGCGCTGATTCGATCAAACACGCGCTCCAGTTCATTGGCGTTCACAAAACTGGGGTGGGCGCCAAAGCGACGGTATTTGGTTCCAGCCCCATCAACATCTTCGTCACAACTGCCATTGGCCTGTTCAACGGGCAGGCAGGGCAGCCGGTGGTGGGTGAACACCAGCCAGGCCACCGCCTGGGCCAATGGTGCATGGGCCAAAGCGGCAAACGGCGGGTTATCTCTGGAGGCGGGTTCATCCAAACCATCGCACAGCAAGCGGCCACCCAGGCGGTCCAGCCACAGCGCTTCAAAAACCTGGGCGTCCGTGCCTTCCTCCGCGCAAGCAGCCAGCCGCTGCAGCCATCCTTCATCCTTGTCCTGGCCCACAAACGCCTGAAACAGCCGCACCGATACCCATTCATGCCGATAGTGGTTGCGCTCGCGCTGGCCAGGGTTCTTGAGCCTGTCTTGGAACGCTTGGGTGGCCTTGCCCAGGTCGTGCAGCAGGGCGGCCAAGGCGGCCAGCGCCGCCATCAGCGGCAGGTGGTGCCAATTGCTTTCATCGTCCGCACGCAACACATCACGAGCCGTCGTGTTGGTGGGCACCGCTCCGTCGTCATTGAACTGGCTGGCGTCGCCGACCACCCACAACAGTTCACTGTGGTCCTTTGCCCGTATCCAGTGGCAGGCCACAGCGGTGTTTTTGCGCGCCGTCTGGCGCAGCAGTTTGCGCACCGTGTCCAGTCCCGCCTGGGTGATGGGCGTTTGCCAGGTGCGCTCGCCGCGCCGTTCCGCAAACTGGTCCAGGATGCGGCGGGTTTCCGTCAGCGCGCGTTTGGAGCACTGGGAGACAAACAGCACGTTCATTCTGTGCCCTCTGCTGGGAACGGTGCAGAAGGCGGCATGTCCGTCTGCTGCGCCATGCGGGCGGTGTCGATGGCAATGGCCTTGAGCTGGTCGATGATGAAGTCCAGCGCTTCGCTGCGTGTGAGGGCCTCGATGCACTGGCGGCGGAATTGCTGCTCGTCATCGCCCCGCATGGCGGACACAAAAGCCTGCGGCACGATGATGGCGTCTTTCACGAGGTCGGCCGCATCAAACACCAGGCCGCCACGCCGCGTTTTTCCGTGCAGCACGGCCAGCCCGTGCGGCAGGCCCAGTACCCAGGTGGCGGTAGCCCCCAGGCCATAAGCCAGATAGTTGCCATGGTCGAGAAAGCGGTTGGCTGCATCTGTACCGCTGCCGCGCTTGGCGCGGGTGAAGTCGCCATAGTCGCAGGATTGCACGGCCAGCTTGTACAGCGCCTTGGTGAGCCGGGCTTCGTCGGTGAGCAGGGCTGTGATGTCTGGCGCGTTGGCCACCAGGGGCTTGAACTGGGCGACCAGCGCCTGCACTGCATCCATGGGCACATCGAAGTCCGCATCGCGCAGCGTGCGGGTGGTCCACTGAGCGGGCAACCAGTTCAGCCGCTGCAGTTGCAATTGCTTGGCAGCCGCCAGACGCAGCTCATCGTCAAACCAGAAACGGACCCAGGCTTGCAGGTATTCGGTGGGGCGGTATTCACTTTGGGGCGAGAGCCAGGCGACCTCCACGTCCATCTCGTTGGCGGTGAACAGTGGCGTGCCACCACCACCGCAAAAGCCCACGAGCACGCCGGCCTTGGCCAGCTCGCGCATCGCTGCCTGGGTGATGGAGGTGCCTGTACCCAGCAGAAGGCTGGTGGTATTGACGATGGGAATATTCCAGTATTGCTGGCGCTTACCTGTATCAGTGACGTACTCGACGCGTCCACCGTTGACCAGCACCCTGCAATGTTCAAGGTAGTACAGGTTTGCGCGCTTTGAGTGGAGTACTGTTTTTAGGTCACAAGAAGAGATGGAATCCAAGTGCAACCTCCCTGGCTTAGGTTGAAAAGTCGGCCTGCCGCTGGCGTGGAGGTCACCCAAGCCATCAGCGCAATCGCCCAATAGCCCAATTGGCCCGCACTCTTCGATTCCGGGCTGAGAAAGGCTGGGACGCCGCCCCCTTCAGACCAGCGCGACCAGCAAGGCCACGGCGCGCGCTTCGATCGAAAGCCCTTGCCCCACCGGACCGAGCTTTTCGGCGGTTTTGGCTTTGACGTTGACCTGATTCAACCCCAGGCCCAGCACCTGCGCGATGCGCTCGCACATGGCGCTGATGTGCGGTGCCAGTTTCGGTGCCTGGGCGATCACGGTGCCGTCGATGTTGCCGATCTCGAAACCGGCGGCCCGCACCCGGCGCGCCACCTCGGCCAGCAGCACACTGGAATCGGCACCCCTGAAGCGCTCGTCGGTGTCGGGGAAATGGCGGCCGATGTCGCCCAGCGCGGCGGCGCCGAGCAGGGCGTCGGTGATCGCGTGCAGCAGCACGTCGGCGTCCGAATGGCCGAGCAGACCCAGCGTGTGCGGCACGTTCACGCCGCCAATGATGAGCGGGCGACCGGGCACCAGGGCATGCACATCCCAGCCCTCACCGATGCGAAATGGAATGGCAGCAGGTTTCATGGACGGCTTTTCAGAATGGCTTCGGCCAGGGCAAAGTCTTCCGGGTAGGTGACCTTGAAATTCTGCGCGCTGCCGGGCACCAGCAGCGGCGCGTGACCGGCCAGCTCGATGGCGCTGGCTTCGTCGGTGATGCCGACAAAACCGCTGGCCGCGCGCGCGGCCAGTGCGGCCTGCAGCGCGCCGATGCGAAACATCTGCGGCGTCTGCGCCAGCCATTTGTCGGACCGGTCCACCGTGGCCGCCACACGGCCAGCGGCTTCGGTCTTGAGTGTGTCGGGCAGCTTGAGTGCCAGCAGGCCGCCGACCGCATCGTTCCAGCAGGCGTCGATCAGGGCGTTGATCTGCGCCGCTGTGACCAGGCAGCGCGCCGCGTCGTGCACCAGCACCCAGTCCTGCGCACTGGCCCCGGCATCCTGCAGCGCCTGCAGGCCGTTGAACACGCTGGCCGCACGCGTGTCGCCCCCGCAGCGGGCCAGCCGGATGCGGGGCTCGTCCAGGCTGAGAAAACGATCCCCCGGCGCCAGCACGATCAGGCAGGTGTCGATGCGCTCCACCGCCTGGAACGCCGCCAGGGTGTGCAGCACCATGGGCAGGCCTGCCACCGGTTCGTATTGCTTGGGTGCGACCGTGCCCGCGCGCGAACCGGTGCCCGCGCAGGGCAACAAGGCATGGCAGCGGGGCCCGGCGACATGGGGAATGGGGGTGCTGGCGTCGGTCATGAGCAGAGCGCATTCTAGAATCACAGTTTCCACACCCCCCACCCCAACAGGTGGGGGGTGTTCGTCATGGGGGCCCGTTTCGCACCCCCGCACCGAACCGTTCAACCCATTCCATGGACCTGCCCAAACTCACTACCGGCAAACGCTTCACCCTGCCCCGCCCCTGCGGCGCGGCCGATGCCCTGCTGCTGGCCCGGCTCGCTGCGCGGGAAAAAGCCGCCGGCCGCCTCACGGCCATCGTCACCGCCGACGCCACCGACGCCCAGCGCCTGATCGACGAGATGGTCTTTTTCGCCCCCGATCTGCGCTGCGCCCTGTTCCCGGACTGGGAAACCCTGCCCTACGACACCTTCTCGCCGCACCAGGATTTGATCTCGGAGCGCCTGGCCACGCTGTGGCGCATTCACAACCGGGGCAGCCTGCACGACAAGGACACCGGTGCCGACGTGGTGCTGGTGCCTGCCACCACCGCGCTGTACCGGCTGGCGCCGCCCTCTTTTCTGGCGGGCTACACCTTTCACTTCAAGGTCAGGCAAAAGCTCGACGAGGCCAGGTTCAAGGGCCAGCTCACGCTGGCGGGCTACAACCACGTCACGCAGGTGGTGAGCCCCGGCGAGTACGCGGTGCGCGGCGGCCTGATCGACCTCTTTCCCATGGGTTCGCAGGTGCCGTTCCGGGTCGACCTGTTCGACGACGAGATCGACTCCATCCGCACCTTCGACCCCGACAGCCAGCGCAGCCTGTACCCGGTGCCCGAGGTGCGCTTGCTGCCCGGCCGCGAATTCCCCATGGACGAGGCGGCGCGCGCGCGCTTTCGCAGCCGCTGGCGCGAACTGCTCGAAGGCGACCCGACCAAGAGCCGCATTTACAAGGACATGGGCAACGGCGTGGCCACCGCCGGCATCGAGTACTACCTGCCGCTGTT
>PNMN01000062.1 GCA_013823655.1 Comamonadaceae bacterium
GGGACCACTTCGAGCTCGATGCCCGTCTCGGTTTTCTGCTCGGCGCCTTCAAAGACCGCATCGAGGACGAGATCGTGAAAAACCTCGACGGGCTGCTGGCCACCCAAAAACCGGCGGCAAAAAAGAAAAAGGCCTGAACGCCAAGACCCGCTCTCATTCCATTTCCAAATCATGTGTGTCTAGGCGCGAAGCCGCAGACAGTGCTACAGCACGGCAAGGCGAAGCAACAACGACACGGATGATTTAGAAATGGAATCAGGCCTTGGGCCTGGAGGCATTGCCCCTTGAGGGGCGATGGGGGTGGTCCTTATTTCGTGCCGAAGATGCGGTCGCCCGCATCGCCCAGCCCGGGCACGATGTAGCCGTGCCCGTTCAGCTCGCGGTCCACCGCCGGGGTGTAGATGGGCACATCCGGGTGCGCGTCGTGGAAGGTTTTGATGCCCTGCGGACAGGTGACCAGGCAGACGAAACGGATCGAGCGCGGCTGGGTGGCCTTGAGGCGGTTCACCGCAGCCACGGCGGAGTTGCCGGTGGCCAGCATGGGGTCGAGCACGATCACGTCGCGATCGGACATGCCGCTGGGCATCTTGAAGTAGTACTCCACCGCCTGCAGCGTGATCGGGTCGCGGTAGAGACCGATGTGGCCCACCCGCGCGCCGGGCAGCACCTGCAGCATGCCGTCCAGAAAACCGTTGCCCGCGCGCAGGATGGACGCCAGCACGATCTTCTTGCCGTCGATCACGGGCGACATCATCTTCTCCAGCGGCGTCTCGATCTCGATCTGCTGCATCGGCATGTCGCGCGTGAGTTCGTAGGCCAGCAGGGCCGAGAGTTCGTGCACCAGCTCGCGAAAGCTCTTGGTGCTGGTGTCCTTGCGGCGCATCAGCGTGAGCTTGTGCTGGACCAGGGGGTGATTGATGAGGTGGAGATCGCGGCTCATGGCGGTCGGGGCTTTCTTGGACATGGGGCTCAAAACGGGAAGACAACGGTGCCGCCGGGCGCGCCCGTTCCCGGCTGAGCGTGAGTGTATGCCCGCCCCGGCGGGTGCCGATTCAGGCGGCGCCTGCGTCCACCGGCACGGCATCAAACACGATGCGCTGCGGGTGCGAGAAGCAGAGGAAGCGCTTGTGCGTGGCGCGGCCGACGGCGCACAAGCCCACGCGCTGGGCCACGTGCAGGCCCATCTCGGTGATGCCGCTGCGCGAGATCACCAGCGGCACACCCATCTGGGCGGACTTGATGACCATCTCGCTGGTCAGGCGGCCCGTGGTGTAGAAGACCTTTTCACCGGCGGGCAGGCCGTCCTGCCGATCCGGCGCCGGGCCGCCCCAAGCCGGATCAGCCCCCTCGGGGGGCAGCGACCCGCGCAGCGGCGCAGCGTGGGGGTTCAACGGTTCCGGCGCCGGGCCGCCCCAAGCCGGATCAGCCCCCTCGGGGGGCAGCGACCCGCTTGAGCGGTGGAGCCCCGGGTTCCCGCCAGCGGGAGCACGCTTGGGGGCTTCTTGAAGTGCCATCCAGCCCGCAATGGTGTCCACCGCGTTGTGGCGGCCCACGTCTTCGACAAAGAGCTGGAGGTGGTCGTCCACAAACAGCGCGCAGGCGTGCACCGAACCGGCGGTCTTGTAGGTGCTGTCGCGCAGACGGATCGTGTTGACGATGCCGTAGAGCTGCGACTGGCGCAGGCGCGCCTGCGCGGGCAGCACGATGCGGTCCACATCGTCCATCAGGCCGCCGAACACGCTGCCCTGCCCGCAGCCGGTGGTGACCACGCGGCGCGCGGTGCGCTCTT
Source organism: Comamonadaceae bacterium (assembly GCA_013823655.1). Lineage (GTDB taxonomy): Bacteria > Pseudomonadota > Gammaproteobacteria > Burkholderiales > Burkholderiaceae_C > Hydrogenophaga. The sequence goes on from PNMN01000062.1 coordinate 1,790, forward strand.
CGATGCGGTCAATGCCCGAACGCGTCACCACCGCAGCGGCCCCGACGTCCCAGTCCACCGTGATGGACTCGATCTCGTGCACGCCGCTGACCAGGCGCTGGTTGAGCAGGTAGCCCAGCACCAGCCACTCCGGGTGAGCGCCCAGGGTCATGAGCGTGACCAGCTCGCGCTTGTCCACGTAGACCGTGAGGTCGCGCTCGGCCGGGATGCGGATGGCACGGGTCTGGCCCGACTCGTCCACCACGTTCACCTCGCGCGTGAGATCGGCCCGCGCCTGGGTGAGGCGGGGCCGCACGGCAGTGGCTGACGAGGGTGGAACGATGTCCGGAAGGTCGGCCAGATTCATGCGCTCAAGGATACGCCAACAAGGCCAGACCCTGCCCCGGGATCAGGGCTTCTTGGCCGCCGCAGCGGCGGCAGCCGGTGCGGCCGCTGCGGAAGGAGCAGCGGCAGCGGCGGGGGCTGGCCACACGAAGGGGCCCGGGTCGGTGCAGGCCGGCGAAGCCTGCGCGGGCTTGGCGAGCTTTCCGGCGGCCGCAACGGTCTTGAAGTGGTTGGCAGCGGCCCGCTCCATCGCCAGGCACAGCTTGTAACCATCGACCTTGCCCGCGTGCGCCGTCTTGGCCTTGGTCTCCTCGGCCTTGGCCTTGGCGGCGTCGTCCAGCACCGGTGCGGGCAGTTTGGCCAGGGCGCTGGCCGACACGGCGGCCAGCGCCATCATCAGAAACGGTTTTTTCATCGCAAGGTCCTCGGGTGGGTCAGGCTTTGGCCGCCACCTGCAGCGGGGCTGCCGGTTCGGTCTGGCTGCGCTGGGCGGGGATCTTGCCCGCCTTGATGTCGTCGTACCAGAGTTCGTGGTGCTCTTTGGCCCAGGCCTCGTCCACGTAACCGGTGCGCATGGCACCGTAGGCGCCCTTGACGCCCACCGTGCCCATGTAGATGTGGCCCATGATCAGCGCCATCATCATCAGCCCGAACACCAGGTGCAGCATGTGGGCGATCTGCATGTCGCCACGCAGGTACAGCATGCCCGGAATCAGCTGGTTGAGAAACAGGCCCGAGCCGACCACCACGATGCCGGGAATCGTCACGCCCCACCAGAACAGGCCCTTCTCGCCGGCATTGAAGCGGTGCGAGGGCACCTCGTGCTCACCCAGCATGCCACCGGCCTTGCTGAGCCACACCCAGTCGGTTTTGTTGGCAATGTTGTCCTTGATGAAGGTGATCACGATGATCAGCAGCGACACCGCGAACAGCGGACCGACGAAGTTGTGCACGTACTTGAGCACATAAGTCAGCCAGCCGAACAGCGTGCTGCCGATCACGGGCAGGATGAAGAACTTGCCGAAGGCCATGACGATGCCCGAGACCGCCAGCGCCACGAAGGCGCCCGCGTTGGACCAGTGGGCCGCGCGCTCGAACGGGGTGAAGCGTTCAAGCTTGCGACCGGTGTCCTTGAGGTGCCCACCCAGCGGGCCTTTGGTCTTGTAGAAGATGGCCAGCGTCAGCAGCACGATGAAGAGCAGCGCGCCCCCGTAGGGGATCAACCAGTTGTTGCGCACCTGGCGCCAGGCTTCGCCCGCGGTGGTGAAGCTGGAGCCCGGGTACTGCACAAAAGGCTGGATCAGGTTGCCCGCCTCGGGCGCTTCAGATACCGGCAGGCTGCTGAAACCGGTCACGCCCTTGGCAACATCGCGCCACATGGGGGCGTTGTTGCCGGGCTGCACCTGAGCGCGCTGGGCGTTGGTCTGCTGGGCGTAGTTGGCGTCGGAACTGGCATCGGGCGCGATCTGGAAGATGTTGGCATCTTTGATGCCGCCCATGGCAGGCGCCGTTTGTGCCGCCGCTGGAGGCGCCGGATCGTCGGGCACAGGCGCGCTCTTGGTGGTCTGCGCCTGGGCCAGGCTCAGCGCGCCGACCAGCGACAGCGCCAGGCCCCAGCCGCGCAGGCGGGCGAAGGTGAATGGGCTCATGCGCAAGTCCTCACTGGGTGGTGATGCGGGAATAGTCGTTTTGGCCGTACTGGGCCCGCGTCTTGAGCTGCTGTTCCCAGCTGTTCCGGTCGCCAACCGTCCAGCCCGGCTGCTGGTACTGGCTTTTGCCCACGCCGGTGTAGGGCGCTGCGTCCTGGCTGGCGTTGGTGGTGGTTTCCTGGGGCTTTTCGCCGCAGGCGGTGAGCATGGCGGCAGCGGCCAGCAGGCTCAACATGGTCAGGGTCTTGCGCATCACGATTTGGTCCCTCCTTGGGCGGTGCCGTAGGCGGTGCCCCAGCCCCAGACTTCGGCACCCTTGCCACGGCGCAGCACGCGGCTGCGGAAAATGTCGGCCACCACGTCGCCGTCACCGGCCAGCAGCGCCTTGGTCGAGCACTGTTCGGCGCAGGCGGGCAGCTTGCCTTCGGCCAGGCGGTTGCGGCCGTACTTCTCGAATTCGGCTTCGCTGCCGTGTTCCTCCGGGCCACCGGCGCAGAAGGTGCATTTGTCCATCTTGCCGCGCACCCCGAAAGTGCCTTGCGACGGAAACTGCGGCGCGCCGAACGGGCAGGCGTAGCTGCAGTAGCCGCAGCCGATGCAGACGTCCTTGTCGTGCAGCACCACGCCCTCGTCGGTGCGGTAGAAGCAGTTCACCGGGCAGACCGCCATGCAGGGCGCGTCGCTGCAGTGCATGCAGGCCACCGAGATGGATTTTTCGCCCGGTACGCCGTCGTTGAGCGTGACCACGCGGCGGCGGTTCACCCCCCAGGGGACTTCGTGTTCGTTCTTGCAGGCGGTGACGCAGCCGTTGCACTCGATGCAGCGCTCGGCGTCACAGATGAACTTCATTCTTGCCATGGTGTTGTCTCCTTATCGATGGTTTTCCCGCCGGGCCGTCCCAAGGGAAAACGCACCCCTCGGGGGCAGCGCATTACACGCAGTGAACAGCGTGGGGTCATGTTCACGCCCGCTCTACATTGCAGACCGTGGTCTTGGTCTCTTGCATCATCGTGATGATGTCGTACCCGTAGGTGGTGCCCGTGTTGACCGCCTCACCACGCACCAGCGGCATGGCGCCAGCCGGGTAGTGGGCCCGCATGTCCTCGCCCTGCCAGCGGCCCGAGAAGTGGAACGGCATGAACACCGTTTCCGCATCCACCCGTTCGGTCACCAGGGCCTGCATGTTCATGCGCGCCCCGGTGGGGGTGCTGACCCAGACGCGCTCGCCGTTGCGGATGCCGCGCGCCGCTGCCGTGGCCGGGTTGAGCTCGATGAACATTTCCTGTTGCAGCTCGGCCAGCCAGGGGTTGGAGCGGGTTTCCTCGCCGCCGCCTTCGTACTCGACCAGTCGGCCGGAGGTCATGATCAGCGGGAATTTTTCGTGGACCTTGTCTTCCACGTTCTTTTGCTGCAGCGACTTGTAGAGAATGGGCATGCGCCAGCGGGTTTTCTGGTCGTCGTGGCTGGGGTACTTGGCGATCATGTCCGGTCGCGTGCCGTAGATCGGCTCGCGGTGCTGCGGGATGCCGTCGGGGAAGTTCCAGACGATGGCGCGTGCCTTGGCGTTGCCGAATGGGTGGCAGCCGTGCGCCATGGCCACGCGGATGATCGCGCCGGTCGGATCGGTCTTCCAGTTCTTGCCCTCGGCCTTGACCTTCTCGGCCTCGCTCAGGTCGTCCCACCAGCCCAGTTTCTTGAGCAGCAGGTGGTCGAACTCGGGGTAGCCGGTGGTGATTTCCGAGCCGACGGAATGCGAGCCGTCTTCGGCCAGCAGGCTCACGCCTTCGCGCTCGACGCCGAAGTTGGCGCGGAAGTTGCCGCCCCCTTCCATCACGTGCTTGGAGGTGTCGTACAGGTTGGGCGAACCCGGGTGCTTGAGTTCCGGCGTGCCGTAGCAGGGCCAGGGCAGGCCGAAGTAGTCGCCCGACATGTCGTAGCCGGTCTCCTTGTCCACCACCTTGCCCTTGCACTTGAGCGTCTTCACGTCAAAGGCGTTCATGTGGCGCATGTGGGCCTTCAGGCGCTCCGGGCTCTGGCCGGTGTAGCCAATGGTCCAGACGCTGCGGTTGATTTCACGCAGGATGTCTTCCACCACGGGCTCGTCCATGCCCTTGACCTGCTGCATCTTGTAGTTTTTGCACAGCTCCTTGTCGAAGCCCAGCCGCTGCGCAAACTGGTGCATGATCATGTGGTCGCTGCGGCTCTCCCACAGCGGCTCGATGACTTTCTCACGCCACTGGATCGAGCGGTTGGACGCGGTGCAGGAACCGCTGGTCTCGAACTGTGTGGCGGCCGGCAGCAGGTACACCGCGCGCTCGGGGTTCAGGTCTTCCGGTTTGCCGGGCATGGCCGCCATCGCTGCGGTGGCCGACGGGTACGGGTCCACCACCACCAGCAGGTCCAGCTTGTCCATGGCGCGCTTCATTTCCAGACCGCGGGTCTGCGAGTTGGGCGCGTGGCCCCAGAAGAACACGCCGCGCAGGTTCGGGCCCTGGTCGATCAGTTCGTTCTTCTCCAGCACACCGTCGATCCAGCGCGAGACGGTGATGCCGGGCTTCTCCATCATGCCCTCGGCGTACTGTTTTTTGATCCACTCGTAGTCCACGCCCCAGGTGGCGGCGAAGTGTTTCCACGATCCGGCGGCCAGGCCGTAGTAGCCGGGCAGCGAATCGGGGTTGGGGCCGACGTCGGTGGCGCCCTGCACGTTGTCATGGCCGCGGAAGATGTTGGTGCCGCCGCCGCTTTTGCCCACATTGCCCAGCGCCAGTTGCAGGATGCACGAGGCCCGCACGATGGCGTTGCCGATGGTGTGCTGCGTCTGGCCCATGCACCAGACGATGGTGGCGGGCTTGGCCTGGGCCAGCATCTTGGCCACCTTGAGCATCTGCTCTTCCTTGACGCCGCAGGCTTCTTCCACCGCCGCAGGCGTCCACTTGGTCAGCACCTCTTCGCGCACCTTCTCCATGCCGAAGACGCGGTCGTTGATGTACTGCTTGTCTTCCCAGCCGTTCTTGAAGATGTGGTGCAGCAGACCGAACAGGAACGGGATGTCGGTGCCGGAGCGGATGCGCACGAATTCGTCGGCCTTGGCGGCGGTGCGGGTGAAGCGCGGGTCCACCACGATCATCTTGCAGCCGTTTTCCTTGGCGTGCAGCATGTGCAGCATCGACACCGGGTGCGCCTCGGCGGCGTTGGAGCCGATGTACAGCGCGCACTGGCTGTTCTGCATGTCGTTGTACGAATTGGTCATCGCACCGTAGCCCCAGGTGTTCGCCACGCCGGCCACCGTGGTGGAGTGGCAGATGCGCGCCTGGTGGTCGCAGTTGTTGGTGCCCCAGAAGCTCACGAACTTGCGCAGCAGATAGGCCTGTTCGTTGTTGTGCTTGGACGATCCCACGAAGTACACCGAGTCGGGGCCGCTGGCCTCTTTCAGCGCCTTCATCTTTGCGGTGATCTCATCGAGCGCCTGGTCCCAGCTGATGCGCTGGTACTTGCCGTTGATCAGCTTCATCGGGTGGCGCAGGCGGTATTCGCCATGGCCGTGCTCGCGCAGCGCGGCGCCCTTGGCGCAGTGGGCGCCCAGGTTGATCGGCGAGTCGAACACCGGCTCCTGGCGCACCCAGACGCCGTTCTCGACCAGGGCGTCGGTGGCGCAGCCGACCGAGCAGTGGGTGCAGATCGTGCGCCTGACCTCGATCTTGCCGGTGCCGTCGATGGAGCCACCTGGCGCGGCCTGGGCCTTTTTGACCAGGGTCAGCTGCGAAGCGGCCAGACCGACCCCGACACCCAGGCCGGAGCGGCGCAGGAAGGAGCGGCGGTCCATGGTGGGCAGCGCAGCGGCCAGGCCGCGCTGCAGGCTGTGCACAAAGGCATGGCCGCGACCGGTGGACGCGGCGGCTGGGGACTTTTTGGTCAGCATCATCGTGGGGCTCCTCGGGTTCAGATCCGGGCGGTCTTGTAGTAGTGCTTGACGTGTTCGCTCAGGCTGTAGCCACCACCGCGCTGGGGGGCGGGCCTGGGCTCTTGAGCGCTGGGCACTTCGGGCTGGACCGAAGGCAGCAGGGCGGTGGCTGCGGCGGCAGCGCCGACGACACCGACACCCGCAAACAGGTTGCGGCGGCGCAGGGACGGTTGTTCCTCGCGGGGGGGCTTGCTCATGTGCATGTCTCCTGGTTGAACGGGGCCGACAGCGCCTTTGGCTGGCACGTGCGGATTTTTTGCATACGGTGAATCTAGTCCCGCATCCCCGGCGTTGACAAGGGTGAACACCCTCCTCTCGCTCAGCTGCGCAGCACACGTCGGCCCCGGTGGTCATAACCGAAAGCGAACCATTCGCAAGTGGCGCGTTCCATAGCCAGAAACGTGCCATCAGAATGCACGGATGAATCGCTGGCGGCGTTCCCCCTTGCCACCCCAAAAACCTGTTGCGCGCACACCAGGCACGCCAACTTGTCGATCCGGTTTGCGACAATTTGTCGTTCCCCGGGGCGCTCCAGCGGGGTTGCTGTGGCAGGGTTTCTGCGCGATTACCCTAGTGAATTACTCGGTCAAATCCGTAGAATCGGCGCCGGTGGACACCTCTCTTTCCAACACCGCCCCCGAAAAACACCTTGAAGGCTGGCCCGACTGGTCGATCCTGGTCGTGGACGACGAGCAGGGCATGCTCAACTTCCTGGTCAAGACCCTGGCGCCGCGCTGCCGCTTCGTGATGAGTGCCGACAGCGCCGAAGAAGGCGCGCAATGGCTGCGCGGCCACCATGTGGACCTGGTCATCCTCGACATCTCGCTGCCCGGCCAGAACGGCGTGGCCTGGCTCAAAGAGCTGCGCGAACAGGGCTACACCGGCGAGGTCATCCTGATCACCGCCTTTGCCGATCTGGACACCGCCATCGAAGCCCTGCGTGCCGGCGCGTCCGATTTCATCCTCAAGCCTTTCCGGGTGCCGCAGATTCTCAACGCCGTCAAGCAATGCCATGAACGCGCGAGGTTGCGGCGCGAGAACTACGTGCTGCGCCGCGCCGTGGCCGGCACGCGCCGCCACCACGCCGCCCTGGTGGGCGACTCGCCCGCCATCGCCGCGCTGCGCAATTCGGTGGAACGCGTGGCTGCGGTCGACAGCACCGTGCTGCTGCAGGGCGAGTCGGGCACCGGCAAGGAACTGGTGGCGCGCGAACTGCACGCGCTGAGCCACCGCAGCCAGGGCCCTTTTGTGCCGGTCAACTGTGCCGCGGTGTCGCCCGAGCTGATCGAGAGCGAGCTCTTCGGCCACGCGCGCGGCGCCTTCACCGGCGCCACGCGCGCGCGCGAAGGCCTGTTCCACTACGCACAAGGTGGCACGTTGTTTCTGGACGAAGTGGCCGAACTGCCGCTGCCCATCCAGGCCACGCTGCTGCGCGCCATCGAGGACTTGAAGATCCGCCCGGTGGGCAGCGAACAGCTGGTGCCGCTGAACCTGCGCATCATGGCCGCGAGCAACCGCCGCCTGGCCGACGAGGTGGCCGCCGGGCGCTTGCGCAAGGACCTCTACTTCCGCCTGCAGGTGGTGGAGCTGACCCTGCCGCCGCTGCGCGAACACAAGGCCGACATCCCGGCCCTGGTGCAGCACTTCATGGAACAGCTCGCGCCCGCGCTGGGCGTGGCGCCACTGCAGATCAGCGCGCAGGAAATGGACTTTCTGGCCCAGTACGACTGGCCGGGCAATGTGCGCGAGCTGCGCAACCTGATCGAGCGCTCGCTCATCCTGGGTTCGCTCAACGTCTCTGCGTTGTACCCCGGTGAAGCGCCGCGCGCGCCATTGGCCAGCGCTGGCGCCACGGATCTGGCCACGATGGAAAAGCTGCACATCCAGAGCGTGCTCGACTCGGTCCAGGGCGACAAGACCCGGGCGGCCGAGCTGCTGGGCGTGTCGCGTCGCACGCTGGAGCGGCGTGTCGCTGAATGGAATTCCTTGTGAAGACACCCCCGCCGCGCTGCGCGCAACCCCAAGGGGGCGACGCTGGCGGCCCGTCCAGAGCCTGGCCGGTCCTGAGCTTGACGAAGGGTCGAAGGGCGGTTCCGCGGCATCTCTGGACCCAGACACTTCGCGCCGGCATGGGCGTCGCATGATCACCCCGCGCTGGCTCGCCACCTCGGTGCGCAACAAGCTGCTGGCGATGGCCCTGTTGCCGCTGCTGGTGGTGTTCCCGCTGCTGGTGCTGGCCATCGCGGTCTGGAGCAGCGTCACCTACGACCGGCTGCTCATCACCAAGGTGCGCAGCGACCTGGCGGTGGCGCGCGGCTACTTTGACCAGACCCTGGCCGAAGTCGGCAGCGGCACGCGCGGCGTGGCGCGCTCACAGCGCCTGCTGCAGGCCATGGCAGGCGGCGACCTGGATGCGCGTCTGGCCGCCGACCGGCAGGAACTGGGGCTGGACTTCCTGCTGCTCATGCGGCACGACGACCCCAGCGCCACCCTGCCCGTGAGCGTCGTGCCATTGCTGAATGCCAGCCCGCAGAAGCCAGCCAGATCGGCGCAGATCGTGCGCCTCACGCGCGACGAACTCGCCGCCCTGGCGCCGCAGCTGCTGCCGCGCCTGCAGATCCCGCTGGTGGCCACGCGCAACGCCGCACCCGATGCGCGCAGCACCGAAGACCGTGCCCTGCTGCTGCTGGCGCTGCAACCGGTGCTGGACGCCGCCGGCCAGCCGCAGGCCCTGCTGGTGGGTGGCCTGCTGCTGAACCAGAACCTGGACTTCATCGACCACATCAACCGCATCGTCTACCCCGACGGCGCGCTGCCCTTCGGCAGCTTCGGCACCGCCACCCTGTTCCTTGACGACGTGCGCATCACCACCAACGTGCGCCTGTTCCAGAATCAGCGCGCCATCGGCACCCGCGTCTCGCAGACCGTGCGCGAACGCGTGCTGACCCAGGGCCAGACCTGGCTGGACCGCGCCTTCGTCGTCAACGACTGGTACGTCTCGGCCTACGAGCCGCTGCTGGACGCGCAAGGCCAGCGCGTGGGCATGCTCTACGTGGGCTTTCTGGAATCGCCCTTCCGCTGGGTGCGCCACGCCATGCTGGCCGTCATGGGTCTGATCTTTCTGGCCGTGATGGCGGTGTCGGCCTGGTTCTCGGTGCGCTGGGCGCGCAGCATCTTCCGTCCGGTGGAGCAGATGAACGGCACCATGCAGCGGGTGGAAGACGGCGACAGCGCGGCGCGCGTGGGCCAGCTGCCCGCACGCGACGAACTGGGCGCGCTGGCCGGCCACCTCGACCAGTTGCTGGACGTGATTCACGACAAGACCACCGCGCTGCGCCGCTGGGGCGAAGAGCTGGACCACAAGGTGGCCGAACGCACGCGCGAGCTGGAGGCCAGCAACGCCTCGCTGCAACTCGCGCAGCAGCAGCTGGTGAAGAGCGAAAAGCTCGCCGCCATCGGCCAGCTCACCGCCAGCATCGCGCACGAGATCAACAACCCGATCGCGGTGATGCAGGGCAACCTCGACCTGATGCGCGACACGCTGGGCCAGCACGCGCTGCCGGTGAAGGCCGAACTCAGGCTGCTGGACGAACAGGTCGAGCGCATGCGCCTGATCGTCACCCAACTACTGCAGTACGCGCGGCCCACCGAATACGCGGGCTATGTGGAAACGCTGGATATCAACCGAACCGTGCACGACTGCCTGGTGCTGGTGGCGCACCTGCTGGCGCAGACCCGCATCGAGGTGGTGCGCGAGCTGCGGGCCACGCAACGCGTCGGCTTCAACCGGCAGGAACTGCAGCAGGTCATCATCAACCTGCTGATCAACGCCATCCAGGCCATGCCAGAGGGCGGCACGCTGCGCTTGATCACCCAGGACTGGACCGACCAGCACGGCGTGCCTGGCGCGCTGCTGCAGGTGCAGGATTCGGGCGCGGGCCTGGCACCTGGCGTGGAAGAACGCCTGTTCCGCCCCTTCTTCACAACGAAGAACGACGGCAACGGCCTGGGCCTGTGGATCAGCCTCGGTCTGGTGGAGCGCTACGGCGGCGGCATCAGCGCGGGGAACCGGCAGGATGGACAGAGCGGCGCGCTGTTCAGCGTGCGCCTGCTGACCGAACCGCAGGCGCCGACGGCGGTGAACACGCGGGATGGACGACCTGGTGGCGGATGACTGCACGCCAATGGTCGGGAGGCCGCAGCCATCGCCTGCGGCTTGACTTGAGGGGTTCGATCTTTATGCTGCGCACCACGCACAGTAATACTGCGCACCGCACCCGGAGACCCCCGCCATGCCACCGACCACGCTTCGCGCGTCCTACACCATCGCTGCCCCCATCCTGCAGCGTTTCAACGCCGTGGTGCCCCACGGCGAGCGCAGCCGCGTCATGGAGGAACTCATGAAGCAGGCGCTGGCCACCCGCGAGGCCGAGCTGGAACACATTGCCGAGGCGTTCCTGTCCGATCCGGCATTTGCCGAGTGCCGCGACGATGAAAAGCGCTGGGATGTCACCGCAGGCGACGGCCTGGAAAACCTCTGAACCCCTGACGCATGGACTTCAAGCGCGGACAGGTCTACCGGGTGAACCTCGAACCCACCCAGGGCAGTGAACAGCAAGGCACGGCGCGGCCGTGCGTCATCCTCTCCATCACGCCACTGAACAACAAGTTGCGCCAGGTGGGCGTGGTGCCGCTGTCCACCTCGGCCAAGGCGCTGCCACCGGTGGTGGTGTCCGTGCCCTCTGCGGGCGCTTCGTCGGTGGCGCTGTGCCACCAGGTGCGCACCATCGACAAGACCCGCATGGGCGAGCACGTGGGCGAACTGTCTGCCGCCGACATGACGGCTGTCGAGAACGCGGTGCGCCAGGTGAACGGGCTTTGAGCGCGTTTCAGAGGTCTCTGATCGCAGGGGCCGCAACGATGGCTGAACTCAAGCACACCCCGGTTCGGCACCATGGGCAAGAAGTCGAAGGTGCATTCACTGAGCGGCAACTTGGGCCCCTTGTCGGCGTCGTCGGGCAGGGCCAGCATGCAGGCGCGGTCGGCGCAGAAGGCCAGCTCGGCCAGCGTGTCGGCGAAGCAGACGCCTTCTTCGATCACTCCAGGACCATCTCGGATCATTCTTCGGTACGCCGCCGCAGAGGTGCCGCAGAGGCCAGGCCGCAGCGGTCGACGCCTACAATTTGCCCAACGTCACCCCTGCCGGAATGCAACGAATGACCACCCACGCCCCGATCGACCTCTCCCACATCCAGCCGCGCGAAAAGGCCGAAATCCTGGCCCAGGCCTTGCCGTACATCCGCAAGTACCACGGCAAGACCATGGTCATCAAGTACGGCGGCAACGCCATGACCGACCCGGCCCTGCAGCAGGACTTTGCCGAAGACGTGGTGCTGCTGAAACTGGTGGGCATCAACCCGGTGGTGGTGCACGGCGGCGGTCCGCAGATCGAGACGCTGCTGCAGCGCCTGGGCAAGAAGGGCGAGTTCATCCAGGGCATGCGCGTGACCGACGCCGAGACCATGGAGGTGGTGGAGTGGGTGCTGGCCGGCGAGGTGCAGCAGGACATCGTGGGCCTGATCAACGCTGCCGGTGGCAAGGCCGTGGGCCTGACCGGACGCGACGGCGCCATGATCCGCGCGCGCAAGCTGCGCCTGTCGGACCAGCAGAACCCGGACCAGGAGCACGACGTCGGCCAGGTCGGTGACATCGTGTCCATCGACCCCTCGGTGGTGCAGGCGCTGCAGGACGACCAGTTCATTCCCGTGGTCAGCCCGATCGGTTTCGGCGAGCAGAACGAGAGCTACAACATCAACGCCGACGTGGTGGCCGCCAAGCTGGCCACGGTGCTGCGGGCCGAGAAGCTGCTGATGCTGACCAACATCCG
>PNMN01000063.1 GCA_013823655.1 Comamonadaceae bacterium
GCTGGACCTGACCGGCATCCATGTGCCCGAGCGTCCTGCCCTGAAGCATCTGGTCACCCGGTCTGCGATCGGCATTGAAAACGCCATGCTGCTGGGACAACCGCATCGTCTGCTGCTGCGCCTGAACTGGCCAGGTCACACCCTGGGGGCCGATGGCGACGGTCTGCTCTGCATCGGCGCGGACGGTCACGTCACCGGCGCCAACCGCGCGGCCGTCCACATGCTGGGCCTGACGGGAACTCCCTGGCCACATTGCAGCGAGGTGTTTGCTGTGTCACCCGACCATGTCTTCAACGCCGCTCGCGCCCAGCGGCCAGCGGCCGAGTTGCCGTTGTGGTCGGGCCTGCGGGTGCAGGTGCTGGCTCGCCTGAACGACGGGCGCGGCGCCGACATGACCGGCACAACGCCCAGCGACACCATGCCGCTCAAGGAACTGGAAACCGCCCTGATCCGCCAGGCGGTGGACGATGCGCGCGGCAACGTCCTGCAAGCTGCCCTGTCCCTGGGGATCAGCCGCGCCACGGTCTACCGCAAACTCAACCGCAAGAAGCCGTGACCGGAGCGATGCCCAAGCCCTGGTTGCCGTGGAACCGGTTTCGCCGGGCCACAGGCAGCACCGTGGGACACTTCTACGGCGCCGCCAGCGTCAACCCATGCTGCTTGAACATCGCCAGCATCTCACCGCTGTCTCGCAGCGCTTTCATCGCGGCTTCCAACGCCTGACCCAGGTCTTTGTGGGCGGTCTTGATCGCCATGCCCACCGGCCAGCCGGTGTCGGAAATGCCGTTGTTGAAGTTGAGTTTGCTGATGCGGAAATGACTGGCCGCGCCGGGGTTGCGGAACAGCACCGATTCGGCCTGTGCGCGCGTGACGAACGCCGCCACAGCCTTGCCGTCCACCGCCGCCTGCGCGGCATCCACGCCCGAGTTGAAAATCGACACCTGGTTGCGCAGCAGGCCACCGCCGTACCCCATGAGCACGCTGGCCGCTCCCGCACCGCGCTCAGCCGCCAGGGTCAGTCCCTTGAGGTCCTCCGGGGTTGCGGCGGATTCGAGCTTGCGGGTGTCGTGCAACAGCACGATGGTCTGGCGCACATAGGGAGCCAGGATCATCACCTGCGGGTTGGCCTGGGCCAGAAAGCGGTCGGCGGGCACCTGCAGCATCACGTCGGCCGGACCGTAGCCCAGGTAGTGGCCGCGCCAGACCATGTTGCGCAGATCGTCACCCATGTTTTCGCCGGCGTCAAACGGCAGCAAAGACAGCTTGAGGTTCATCTGCCGCGCCAGCGCCTCGGCCAGCGACACGTCCAGCCCCTTCATGGCAGAGGTCGGGCCATCGGAGAACGGAGCGTTGTCCTTGTAGACCGCCACCTTGAGGGTGCCGGCCGCTCGGATGCGCGCCAGGTCGGTCAGGTCGGTCTGTGCCAGCGCCGGCCAGGGTGCGGCCAGAGCGCCCAGCATGGCCAAAGCGTCTCGTCGGCGCCATGCGGCCGGGGAAGCGGGCTTTGGGCTGGGGGTCGTCTGGGCCATGTGTTTTGTCTCTCTCGGGTTGTTGTGGTGATGTTGTGGTGAACCAGGCCCGGCCAGCGGGTCATCACGGTTCGCGGCGGGTTTCGATGAAGGTGCGGATGGCCCAAATGGCTTCCTGCGACAGTGTGCCTTCAAACGGCGGCATGTACACGCGGCCATCCCGAACCCGTCCGCGGCGCGTGGTGGCCAGGAAGTAGTCGTCCATCTCTTTGAAGCAGGCGGCCTTCTTGCCTTCATCGGCCATGCCGGTGCAGTCGCTGTCGATCTTTCGCAGGTCGGGGGAGATGCCGCCCGAGATGGCGTCCAGACCGTGGCAACGAGCGCAGTTCTGGTTGTAGGCCGAAATGCCGATGCGCAAGGCTTCGCTGCGCGCCGGACTTTTCTCGTTGTAGGGATTGGCGTCGAGCCACTTGGCGCCGAGCTGAGGCAGGGTGCTGGTGTCCACCGCCTGGGGCACGACGTCGCCGTGGGCCAGGGCGGCGGCGGTCACGAAGGCGGTGGCGCTGATCACCAGCGCACCTTGCAGTACGCGCTTGGGCAGTCCGATTCGGGGGAATTTCATGGGGCTTGTCTCCGTGTTCAGAAGGTAAAGAAGGCTTCAGGGAACCCGGTTTGCAAAAAGCTTGCCACCCACCCTCAACACCCTCTGCGAGGCCTCGGCACCGCTGTACCAGCCCGCATTGCTCCAAATTGCATCAGATGCTCCCGTCGCACTGTCCCACCCACCGTGACAGCGCTGTGCCGGGCGGAGAACCAAGGGTCTTCCCCTATGGCCGGCATATTGCTATCCACTTTTTGCACCGTCGCGGAACAGGCTGTTGCATCCGGAGGAGCCCCGATGTTGATGCATGCCACAGATATGAAGACAATTGCATGAGAGACAGACACAACAACACCGGACCCGGAAGTTTGACCAACCCGATGCGTGAAGCGTCGTGGACACCGGATTACTGGGCGGGTCTTCCCCCGGACCCTGGAGACAACATGAACGCCGCGATGCACTCCCACAGCCCTGCGTCACAGCAGGGCTCGACCACGACGACCACCGGAGTTTCGGCCGATGTGATTGGCCAGTCGCACCAACGCTCGGCGTCCTTTGGCCTGCGTGAGAGCGACACACCGGACTTCTCCAGTCCGCTGCGCAGCGACTTGCGTAATGCCCTGGATGACAACCGCTTTTTGTTCCAGCACGCGGCGCCGGTCATGGAGACGCTGTACGACCAGATCGCCAACACCCACAGCATGGTGTTGCTGACGTCCGCCCGCGGCATGGTGCTGCACTCGCTGGGCGACACCGACTTTCTGGAAAAAGCATCGCGTGTGGCACTCACACCCGGGATGGACTGGTCCGAGCAAAGCAAGGGCACCAACGCCATCGGCACGGCCCTGTCGGAACAGGAAGCGCTCACGGTCCACGGCAACCAGCACTTCATGAACGCCAACAAGTTCCTCACTTGCTCGGCGGCCCCGATCTTCGACCCCTATGGCCAGGTCATCGGTGCGCTGGACGTGACCGGCGACCAGCGCAGCTACCACCAGCACACGCTCGCGCTGGTGCGCATGTCGGCGCAGATGATCGAGAACCACATGTTCGCGGACATCTTTCCCAAAGCCATCCGCATCCACTTCCACACCCGCTCGGAATTCCTGGGTACCCTGGTCGAAGGCATCGCGGTGTTTTCGCCGGAGGGTCGTTTCATCTCGGCCAACCGGAGTGCACAGTTCCAGATCGGGCTGCCGTTCTCGGCGCTCAAGGCACACACGTTTTCTTCGCTCTTCGGTATCCCGATCTCGTCGCTGTTCGAACTGTTCAGCGGCGCCATGTCGGCGCCCAAACAACTGGTGCTGCACAACGGCGTCACGGTCTGGTGCCGCGCCAAGCTCAAGAGCTCGGCACCATGGTCGGTCAGCCACGGCGACGCCACAGTCTCCGCCGACGCGGCCCAAGCGCCTGCCCCGGCAGCGACCGACGAGCCCAAAGCCATGCCGCCGCGCAAGCCGAAGCTCTCGACCCTACAGTACCTGGACACCGGGGACCCGCAGGTGGCCGCCGTCATCCACAAGCTGCGCATGGTCGCGGGCAAGGACATCCCGGTCATGATCCTGGGTGAAACCGGCACCGGCAAAGACCTGCTGGCCCAGGCGATCCACGGCGACTCGCCGCGCGCGGGCCAGCCGTTCGTGTCGGTCAACTGCGCCTCCATTCCCGAGACGCTGATCGAGTCCGAACTGTTCGGTTACGAAGAAGGCGCCTTCACCGGCGCGCGCAAAAAAGGTTCCATCGGCAAGATCCTGCAGGCCAACGGCGGCACGCTGTTCCTGGACGAAATCGGTGACATGCCCAAGCACCTGCAGGCGCGCCTGCTGCGCGTGCTGCAGGAACGCAAGGTCAGCCCGCTGGGCGCAGGCAAAGAAGTGGATGTGGATGTGGCCGTGGTGTGTGCCACGCACAAGAACCTGAAGGACATGATCGCGCGCGGCGATTTCCGCGAAGACCTCTACTACCGCCTCAACGGCCTGGTGGTGCGCCTGCCCGCGCTGCGCGAGCGCAGCGACTTCGAACTCGTGGTGCGCAAGATCCTCAAGAGCCTGTGCGAGAACGGCCAGAACATCCACCTCTCGACCGAGGTGCTGGACCTGTTCAAGCGCTACCACTGGCCGGGCAACTTCCGCCAGCTGCACAACCTGCTGCGCACGGCGGTGGTCATGGTCGGCTGCAGCGGCAACATCGAAGTGGCACACCTGCCGGACGACTTCCTGGAAGAACTGCAGCTCACGCCACCCACGCACGTGTTGCCCATGGCCCGT
The DNA here is from genome assembly GCA_013823655.1 of Comamonadaceae bacterium. Taxonomy (GTDB): domain Bacteria; phylum Pseudomonadota; class Gammaproteobacteria; order Burkholderiales; family Burkholderiaceae_C; genus Hydrogenophaga. The sequence goes on from PNMN01000063.1 coordinate 4,338, forward strand.
TTTCAGGACATGCCGCCGTTGGTGACGCTGCCGGTGACGCCATCCGAGATGAAGGAGGCCAGCCAGCCCGATGGTCAGCGTCTCCAGGACGTCGCGCTCACCGCCATGGCGCAGATGTTGCGCCTGCACAAGGGCAATGTGTCGGCGGCGGCCAAGGCCCTCGGTGTCTCGCGCAACACGATCTACCGTAAAAAAGACCTGCTTCCTCCGGGGACTTTGTAACCCCCCGCGTCGCCGGCGAAAGTCAGCGCGTTTCCGGCGCGGAGGGTGTTGTGCCAGGGTGCGGTGGAACCAGCTTTGCCGGGCCACTCGCACCGCCCCTCGGGGGTGACGCCGCAGGCGGCGCGGGGGGATCCATCTTGTCCATCCACTGTGGTTCGAGTTCGCGCCAGGCACGTTGCGCGTTGAAACCCTGGCGTTCGGCATGGCCGACCCAGGCGCTGTAGGCGGGCAGGTCCACCCCGGCTGCATCGCTGGCCTGCAGGCCCTGGTCCATGGCTTGCAGCACCGCACTGCGCAGATCGTTCAGGTAGCGCTGCGTGGCCGACAGTGCGGGAGGCAGATCGCTCTGTGCCGCGGCGCGCGACACCGTGTTGCCCACCACCACGCGCGGTTGCAAGGCGGCCAGCCGGTCGAGTGCGGCCAGCCAGCCATCGACACTGCCCTGCGCCAGCTCGGGCACGCGCTGGCCATAGACCAGGCCACCGGCCCACAGCAGGCGCCGCTTTGCATCCCACAGCACCAGGTCACCGTCGGTGTGGCCTTGCTCGATGCGCTGAACTTCGAGGCGGTACGGTCCCACGCGCAGCACATCGCCTTCGGCCAGGGTGCGCGTGGGCAGCACGATGCGCGTGCCCGCCATGGCGTCAGCGCCTGCCTTGTCGGTCAGGCTGGCAAGGCAGGCGGGGCAGCGCTGTGCCATGCCCGCACGTGTGGCCGCGCTGGCCAGGATCTGCGCCGAGCCAGCGGCCACCCGGTCGGCAAAGGCCGAGTTGCCCAGCACGTTCTCGGCGTGGGCGTGGGTGTTGACGATCCAGCGCACCTGAGCGCCGAAGCGACAGGCCAGCGAGCGCCGCACGCGCTGGCCGTGCGCGTGGCTGGGGCCGGGGTCGATCAGCAGGGCGTCCCCTCCGTGCAGCACCACGGTGGTGGGCACCACGTGGCCGGCGTTGGCGTGCGAGATCTCGGCCTCAGCGGCCGGGCTCCAGCTCCACACGCCCGCAGCCACGCGCTGCCACGGCAGGACATCGGCGCAGCGCGTGGCCGCCTGCGCCGCAGCCGCGCCCGCCAGCAAGCCGAGCAACAGCACCCACACCTTGAGGCGGGCGTTCATGGGGGCGCTCCCCGCACGCGCTCGCGCAAGGCGGCGAGCAGGTCGGGTTCATGCCCCAGGTGCCCGCTGAGCGGCTGCGTCAGCCGCCCACCGAGCGCGACCCAGCGGCGGCTGTTGGCCGGTGGACAAATCGCGTCAAAACGGCCGTGCACCCAGTCGATGGGCACGCCCCGGCCGACCAGCCCGAGGACCGCGCGATCCAGGTCACCCGGCCGCAGAAAACCCCGGTGCCGCAGGTAGTGGGCCTGCACGCGGTACTTGGCCAGCGCCTGCCGGTCGGCCTGGCTGCGACGGGGCTGGTGCGCCTGCGACCTTGCGTGGCGCTGGCGGCGGCGCAGGGCCGACCATTCGCGGCGGATCGCCTCCGCCAGACCACGGCGCCCTTGCAACGCGGCGTGGCGCTGGCTGCGCCGCAGCCCGCGTTCGGCCAGGTCGGTTTCCAGCGCCGCCCAGCGCCGTGTCACGCGCAGCCCTGCAACAGCGGGTGTTCCACTTTGAAGCAGTTGTGTCAGTCGGCGCAACGCCACGGGCAAAGGTGTACCCGACCGCACCGGCCAGCCGGGCTCGCGACCGAGCCGCTGCAGGGTCGGGCGCGTGGGCAGCAGCAGACCACCGATTTCGCGCCGGCTGAGCCCAAACGCACCGCGCAGCACCAGCCGCCGAACGCGGTGTGGGTGCTGCTTTGCGTAAGCCAGCGCCAGCACGGTGCCCCAGGAACCGGCCAGCACCGACCAGCGTTCCCATCCCAGGTGCTCGCGCAAGGCCTCCAGATCGGCCACCAGTGCCTGGGTGTTGTTTCCCCGCATGCCGCCGCGCGGGCGGCTGGCCCCGCTGCCGCGCTGGTCGGGCACCACGGCGCGCTGGCGACCAAGGTCCAGGGGAGCCAGGATTCCAGGCTGAGCGCCGCTGCCCGGGCCACCGTGCAGCAGCAACCAGGCCTCACCCGCTGGCGCACCCGCGCTGCGCCAGGCCATGCGGTGTCCGCGCCCCACCGCCAGCCACTGGGGCGCAGGCCACGGCGGCGCCAGCCTAGGGACATCCCTAGGACGACGGGAAATGGCATCGATATTGCTGTTCATGGGTGCAGCTCGTGGTGCAGTGGAGCAATCGAGCTGGCAGTCAGTTTTCATGCCAACCCCCTTCTGGAGACGAATGATGCAATGGACCACCCCGGCTTTCACCGATCTGCGCTTCGGTTTTGAAATCACCATGTACATCGCCAACCGCTGATCGGCGTTGACGTGTCAGCAGGCGCACGCGTGTCCCACCCGTGCGCCTTTTTCTTGAATCACTGACAACACCTCCATGCGCATCCGGGTTCTGGGCTCATCGGCCGGTGGCGGATTCCCGCAATGGAACTGCAACTGCCCCAACTGCGACGGTGTGCGCCGCGGCTCGCTGCGCGCCACACCGCGCACGCAGTCGTCCATCGCCCTGAGCGCCGACGGCACCGACTGGCTGCTGGTCAACGCCTCGCCCGACATCCTGCAACAGATCCGCGACAACCCGGAGCTGCAGCCCGCCCGAGCGATCCGGGACACCGGCATCGCCGCCGTGCTGCTGATGGACGCCCAGATCGACCACGTGACCGGGCTGCTGATGCTGCGCGAGCGCAAGACGCCACTGCCGCTGCTGGCGACACCCGAAGTGTTCTCCGACATTTCCAGCGGCTTCCCCATCACCGGCATCCTCTCGCATTACTGCGGGGTGGCGCGCCAGGAACTGCCCATTGACGGCAGCGCGGTGCACATCCCCGCCCTGCCCGGCCTGCAGGTGCAGACCGTGGCGCTCTCGTCCAAGCCGCCACCGTACTCCCCTTTCCGCGGCAACCCGCGCCCGGGCGACAACATCGGCCTGCTGGCCACCAACCCGGCCACCGGCGCCCGCGCCTTCTACGCGCCCGGTCTGGCCGAGGTCACGCCCGAGCTGATCGAACTCATGAGCGGCTGCGCCGTGGTGCTGGTCGACGGCACCTTCTGGACCCACGACGAGATGCAGCGCCTGGGCCTGTCGACCAAGGCCGCGCTCGACATGGGCCACCTGCCGCAAAGCGGCCCGGGCGGCATGGTCGAGCAGCTCGACCAGTTGCCCGCTGGCGTGCGCAAGGTGCTCATCCACATCAACAACACCAACCCCATGCTGGTCGAAGACTCGCCCGAGCGCGCCGAACTGACGGCCCACGGTATCGAAGTCGCCCACGACGGCATGGAGATCACTTTCTGAGCCCCATGGAAATCGCCAAAGCCCTCCGCTCCGACGACCACCTGCCCGCCTGGAACGCTCAAGAGTTCGAAGCCCAGCTGCGCGACAAGGGTCGCAGCTACCACATCCACCACCCGTTCAACGTGCGCATGAACTCGGGTGGCTGCACGCCCGACGAGATCCGGTGCTGGGTGGCCAACCGCTTCTACTACCAGATCTGCATCCCGCGCAAGGACGCGGCCATCCTGGCCAACATGCCCGACCGCGAGCACCGGCGCCTGTGGATAGAACGCATCCTCGACCACGATGGTCACGGCGACCACCAGGGTTCGGCGGCGGGCGGTATCGAGGCCTGGACGCGCCTGGGCGAGGCGGTGGGCATTTCGCGTGAAGAGCTGTGGTCGCTGCAGCAGGTGGTGCCCGCCGTTCGGTTTGCCTGCGACGCGTATGTGAACTTCGCGGCCAAGGCGCCGTGGCAGGAAGCCGTCTGCTCGTCGCTCACCGAGATGTTCGCGCCGCAGATCCACAAGGACCGCCTGGCCACCTGGCCCACCCACTATCCCTGGATCGAAGCCAACGGCCTGACCTACTTCCGCAGCCGCATCCCGCTGGCCAGCCGCGACGTCGAGCACGGCCTGCACGTCACACTGACCCACTTCCGGACCCGCGAGCAGCAGCACCACGCGCTGGACATCCTGCAGTTCAAGCTGGACATTCTCTGGACCATGCTCGACGCGATTGAAAAAGCCTGCCAAGGATGAAAGCCCCCCTGCGCCGCTTCGCGTCTTCCCCCCTGCTACGCGGGGGGACCGCACCTGTGGCCTGGCAGAGCCAGTTCCACGGTGCGCCTCGGACAACTGCCCTTCGCTCAAACCAGCACACGTTGACATGAACCCGCTTCCTCTGGCACCCAAGCTCTCGCGCAAGTTCCGCCTGCAGTTCGAGCCGGCGCAGGACCGCTGGGTCCTGCTCTATCCCGAAGGCATGGTGCAGCTCAACCCGAGTGCGGCGGAGATCCTCAAGCGCTGCGACGGTGAGCGATCGGTCGACGCCATCGTGAGCCAACTCGAAGCCACGTTCAACGCCCAGGGTATCGCGGCCGAAGTCCGCAACCTGCTTGAGGAAGGTCAGCGCCGTGGCTGGATTGAATAGAACGGCCCACCCCTGCCGTGCTTCGCACGACCCCCTCAATGGGGCCACGCTGGCGGCCCGGGAAAGCCGGTTCCGCGGCGTGTGCTGGAACGAGACCCAGCAGCCGCGGCTGTATGTGGAGCTTGCATGTCGATGATGTCTTCTTCGCCCATCACCGCCGGCCCGCCGCTGTGGCTGCTGGCGGAGCTGACCTACCAGTGTCCGTTGCACTGCGTGTTCTGCTACAACCCGACGCGCCACGCGCAGGTCGCGAGCGAGCTGAGCACCGCACAGTGGGTGGACGTGATGACGCAGGCGCGAAAGCTCGGCGCGGCACAGCTCGGCTTTTCGGGTGGCGAGCCGATGCTGCGCGACGACCTTGAAGAGTTGGTGCAGGAAGCGCACCGCCTGGGCTACTACACCAACCTCATCACCTCCGGCGTGGGTCTCACGCCGGCTCGCGCGCAAAAGCTCAAAGACGCCGGGCTGGACCATGTGCAGCTGTCGTTCCAGGACTCCACCAAAGAGTTGAACGATTTCCTCAGCCACACCAAGACCTTCGAGCTCAAGCAAAGGGTGGCGAAGCTGATCAAGCAGCACGACTGGCCGATGGTCATGAACTGCGTGCTGCACCGGCACAACCTGCCGCACGTGCGCAAGATCATCGACATGGCGGTGGCGCTGGAAGCCGAGTACCTGGAGCTGGCGAACACCCAGTACTACGGCTGGGCCTGGATCAACCGCGATCACCTCATGCCCACGCGCGAAGAGCTGCAGATCGCCGAGGCCGAGGTGAACGCCTTCCGCGCCGAGCAAGACGCGAAGACCAAGGGCCACCAGACCCGCGTGCTGTTCGTCGTGCCCGACTACTTCGAAGAGCGTCCCAAGGCCTGCATGAACGGCTGCGGTGTTCCTCTCCATCGCACCCGACGGCCTGGCCATGCCTTGCCACAACGCACGCGACCTGCCGGGCCTGCAGCTGCCGAATGTGAAAGAGGTGTCGATTGCCGACATCTGGCAGCGCAGCAACGCCTTCAACACCTACCGCGGCGACGCCTGGATGGCACCCACCTGCCGCAGCTGCGACGAGCGGCACAAGGACTTTGGCGGCTGCCGCTGCCAGGCCTTCCTGATCACCGGAGACGCCACCGAGGCCGACCCGGTGTGCAACAAGTCGCCACACCACGAGAAAGTGGTGCAACTGGTGAAGCAGGCGCCTACCCGGCGCAACATCCCCATCGTGTTCCGCAGCGACGCAGAGTCGCGGGCACTGCACGCAGAGCCACCACGCTCCACGCCTGCGGCGGTCGCTGCCTCCCAGGGAGGTGCGTTCCCGGCTTCGGGCGACCGTGCGCCGTGAACCGACCATGAGCACCACCAGCACTCCCAACCACCGCATGCTCGGCGCCCTGCTGGTTCGCCACCTGCCCGGCAGCCGCCACGCGTCGCTCACCACAGAGCGTGTCTCTACACCGACCCGATCAACGGCCTCACCGACGTGCCCCTGATCTGCCGCGAGGGTATTGCCCGGTCGCGGGTTTGGTCAAACTGGAGCAGGAGGAGAAGGTGCCGCAAGGGTTTCTGACAGGGGGCGAGCTTCGAGCGGAGTCGGAACGGCAGCCTGCGCCCGCCGCGTCCCATCACCGCCCCTGCTTCTGCTCCTCTTCGGTCGACACCAGAGCCGCTACCGCCGCCGGGTATCCCTGCGCAGCGGCCCGCCGCAACCAGACCAGACTTGGCGCAAGATCGCGCTCCCGGCCCCGGCCGGTTCGGTGCATCACGGCCAGCGCGCATTGGGCTTCTGCCTCGCCCGCCAGCGGGTGCCGACCAGCCCGGTCGGCGTGAGGCTGAACTTGAAGATGATGCCGTTCCACAGCTTGGCGCCGAAGTCCGCAGGCTGCTTGAAGAAGAACAGCAGGTTGTGCTCCAGCCAGGCGAAATTGCCGGCGCTCACGGTGCCCGGATGCGGGTAGGGGTAAGGCACAAAGCAGCTGATTTCCTGGGTAGCCGACAGGCATTTGAATTCGCGCATGGAGAGAAAGTGGTCGCGCATGATCTGCGGGTCGATGCGCACGCCGAAGCGGGCGGCGCCGGACGGTTGCAAGGCGAATGTCACGGTGCCGATGCGGGTTCGGACCTGGTCCCGCGTGACGGCGATCAGGGCTTTGTCACCTTCGAATTCGAAGGCCTGCGCCGTCGAGGGTGCTGCCCATGCAGCGCCCGCCAACAGCACCGGCCAGGCGGCGTGCAGGGCGCGCCTCAGCGCGCGAACGCTCACTTGATGGTCATCACCCATTGCGCCAGCGTCTTGATGTCGGCTGCGCTCATGCTCGGGTGCGGGGGCATGGGAATGCGGCCCCACTTGCCCTTGCTGCCGTTCTGGATGGACTGCGCCATGCTGGCGACAGCATCCTTGTCGTCCTTGTACTTTTCGGCGATGGTCGCGTAGGCCGGTCCGACCACTTTTTCGTTGTTGGCGTGGCACGAGTAGCAGCCGTTGGCCTTGGCCAGGGCCATCGCAGCGGCTGCGTCGAGCGCATGGGCCGAGGTGGCGCCCAGAACGAAGTTGAAGGCGGTGAAGAGAAAAGCGCGCATGGCGGTGTCCGGGAGAGAAGTTGGGTGGTTGAAAATCTCGCGGGGTCGGTCCCCGGGGCATAAAAAGGGGGCGGCGTCAACCGTGCTCACTGCCGTGCGCAGTGGACGACACCGCCCCGTGGAGGGCAGGGCCCCCAGCCCTTTCAGGCCGTCCCCTGCCGCCGCTGAAACATCACTTCAAGAGCTTGAAGGTCCAGACCGAACCACCCTGCTCGAGGAAGTTGACCTTCTTGGCCACTTCACCACCCCACAGGGGAACAGCGCCGCCCCAGCCGGAGACCACGCTCACGTACTGCTCGCCACCTTCGGTCCAGGTGATGGGAGGAGCCACCACGCCGGAGCCGGTCTGGAACTGCCACACCACCTTGCCGGTCTTGGCATCGGCGGCCTTGAGGTAACCCTCGGGCGTGCCCCAGAACACCAGGTCGCCAGCCGTCAGCACGCCACCCCACAGCGGGGCCTCGTTCTTGACTTCCCATTCGACTTTGCCGGTCTTGGGGTTGATGGCGCGCAGCGAACCAATGTGGTCGTCAAACAGCGGCTTGATGGTGAAACCCGCGCCCAGGAAGGCAGCGCCCTTCTTGTAGGTGATCGGCTCGTTCCAGATCTCCATGCCCCATTCGTTGGTGGGCACGTAGAACAGGCCGGTCTTGGGGCTGTAGGCCATCGGCATCTGGTTCTTGCCGCCCAGGAAGCCCGGGGCGGAGAACACCGACTTGCCCTTGGTGCCATCACCGCCGGGGCCTGTCGGGTCGCCCGGGCGGTTGGCCGGGTCGAAGTTCGGACGCCCGGTCTTCAGGTCAATGCCGGTGGCCCAGGTGACCTTCTTGACGAAGGGAAACGCGTTGATGAGCTTGCCGGTGGCGGCGTCGTTCACATAGAAGAAGCCGTTGCGGTCCGCCTTGGCACCCACGCGCTGGCCGTCCATGTCGAAGGTGATGAATTCGTTCACACCGTCGTAGTCCCAGCCGTCGTTGGGGGTGTTCTGGTAGTGCCACTTGATCTGCCCGGTCTTCACGTCGATGGCAACGGTGGCGGCGGAATAGAGGTTGTCTCCCTTGCGCACGTGGCTGTTCCAGGGACCAGGGTTGCCGGTACCGAAATAGGCCAGGCCGGTCTTGGGGTCGTAGCTGCCGCCCAGCCAGGGCGCGGCGCCGCCGGTCTTCCAGGTTTCACCGGGCCAGGTGGCGTTGGTGGTGCCGGAGATACCGTTCTCTTTGCCGTTGAGATAGCCCATGTGGCCTTCAACCACCGGGCGCATCCAGACCATCTTGCCGGTCTTGGGGTCTCGCGCTTCCACGCGGCCGATCACACCAAACTCACCGCCAGACAAACCGGTGATCAGCAGGCCTTCGGCGATCAAGGGCGCAGCGGTGTAGCTGTAGCCCGCAGAGTAGTCGTCGATTTTTTCGCGCCAGACCACCTTGCCGGTGTTCTGGTCCAGGGCCACGAGCTGGGCGTCCAGCGTGCCGAAGATCACCAGGTTGTCGTACAGCGCGGCGCCACGGTTGATCACGTCGCAGCAGGGCATGATGCCTTCGGGCAGACGGTGCTCGTACTTCCAGAGCTTCTTGCCGGTCTTGCTGTCCACCGCGTAGATGCGCGAGTAGGAAGCCGTGACGAACATCTTGCCGTTGTGCACCAGCGGCTGGCTCTGCTGGCCACGCTGTTTTTCACCACCAAAAGACATGGACCACGCCGGGACCAGCCGGTCGATGTTCCGGGCGGTGATGCCGGTGAGCGACGAGTGGCGCTGGCCCTGGGTGCCCAGGCCCCAGCTCAGCACGTTGTCGGGCGTGGCGGCGTCGTTGGCGATCATCGCATCGGTGACGCCCTGGGCGCCGACGTGGGCCGTTGCGGCCATGACCAAAAGGCTCAAAAGGGTGCGTTTCACTGTGTGTCTCCTGCTCGTGCGTGAGTGAGGTTGATCTGTGGCTTTGCTGTCGTGCCGTCGGGCTGCTCGCTGTGGTTT
>PNMN01000064.1 GCA_013823655.1 Comamonadaceae bacterium
ACCCATGATTTCAGACTTCCAAGGCAAGACCGCCGTGCTCACCGGTGCCGGTTCCGGCTTCGGCCTCGAATGCGCCCGCATCGGCGCCCGCCTGGGCATGAACCTGGTGCTGGTGGACGTGCAGCAGGACGCGCTGGACAAGGCCCAGGCCGAGCTGCAAGCCGCTGGCGCGCAAGTGCTGGCCCGCCAGGTGGACGTGTCCGATGCCGCCCAGATGGAAGCCCTGGCCCAGGCGGTGCAGCAGCGCTTCGGCGCGCCGCACTTCGTCTTCAACAACGCGGGCGTGGGCTCAAGCGGCCTGGTCTGGGAGAACTCGGTGAAAGACTGGGAGTGGGTGCTGGGTGTGAACCTGTGGGGCATGATCCACGGCGTGCGCCTGTTCACCCCGCTGATGCTGGCCGCCGCCAAGGCCGATCCGGCCTGGCGCGGCCACATCGTCAACACCGCCAGCATGGCCGGCCTGCTGACCCCGCCCAACATGGGCATCTACAACGTCAGCAAGCATGCCGTGGTGAGCCTGACCGAAACGCTCTACCAGGACCTCAAGCTGGTGACCGACCAAGTCAGCGCCAGCGTGCTCTGTCCGTACTTCGTGCCCACCGGCATCAGCCAGAGCCACCGCAACAAACCCGCAGGCCTGGCCGACGAGAAGCCCACACAGAGTCAGCGAATTGGCCAGGCCATGAGCGACAAGGCCGTGGGCTCCGGCAAGATCACCGCCGCTCAGGTGGCACAGATGGTGTTCCAGGCCATCACCCGCGACCAGTTCTACATCTACAGCCACCCCAAGGCGCTGGGCAACGCGCAGAGCCGCTTCGACGCCATCGTGGCCGGCGTCAACCCGACCGACCCGTTCGCCGAACGTCCCGACATCGGTGCCGGTCTGCGCGCAGCCCTGCGCGGTAACTGACAGCAAATCTGACAGCAAATCGCAGCGTCGTCGCGCCTTGCCAGCCCACCCAATGGACAATCTCGGTTGAACCTTCGCGCAAGCCAATGAGGCTGATCGGAAAAACCGTGCTACAATGCAAAGCTTACGCGGCTGTAGCTCAGTTGGATAGAGTACTTGGCTACGAACCAAGGGGTCGTGGGTTCAATTCCTGCCAGCCGCACCAAATGATCAGCCTGCAGCCAAAAGCTGCAGGCTTTTTCATTTTCCGGCCCGGTTGCCCGTTCCACCCACCTGCGTCGATCCCGACAGCATGAGCAAGGCCTTCACCCGCGAGTCAGATCAGGACGACGATGACGACTTGCCGTCCGTTGCGCCCTTGCCGGGCGGCAAGAACTACATCACGCGCGCCGGATACGAGCGGTTGCGAGGTGAATTGTTCACGCTGATGGACGAGGAGCGTCCCAGAGTCGTCGAGGTGGTTCATTGGGCGGCCAGCAATGGGGACCGGTCAGAGAACGGCGACTATCTCTACGGCAAAAAGCGCCTGCGCGAAATCGACCGCCGCATCCGTTTCCTGAGCAAACGGCTGGAAATTGCCGAGGTGGTGGACACCTCGCTGCACCACGGTGGGGACCAGGTATTTTTTGGCGCCACCGTCACCTATGCCGATGAGGTCGGCGCCAAAACCACCGTCACCATCCTTGGTGTGGACGAGGCCGACAGCGCGATCGGGCAGATCAGCTGGGTCTCTCCGGTGGCGCGTGCGCTGCTCAAGGCGCGTGTGGGCGAAACGGTGCGCCTGATGGTGCCTGGCGGCGTGCAGGAGCTGGATGTGTTGTCGGTTGGTTACCCGGAGCCGGGCACCTGCGGCGATCAGGTCTTGACGGGCTTGTAACGCTGCGCCTTGAGCACCGAGCTCGTGCGCTTGAGGCTGCGCAACACCTCGGCCAGGTGCTGCCGGTCGCGCACCGCGACCGAGAAACGGATGTCGGTCGCCGTCTGGGCGGGTTCATCCCCCATGTCCAGGTGCGTGATGTCGGCCTCGGCCGCAGCGATGGCCGAGGCAACGCGCGCCAGCACGCCCTTGCCATTGGTGACAGTGACCACCACGACGGTCTCGAACGGTCGCACCGGTTCGTCGGCCCATTCCACCGGCAGGAAGCGTTCGCTGTCCCGTGCCAGCAGGCGCTTGCCGGTGGGGCAGTCGTCGGCATGCACGATCAGGCCCTCACCCCGGCCCAGGTAGCCAACGATGCGGTCGCCCGGAATCGGTTTGCAGCAGGCGGCGTATTGCACCGACAGACCTTCGCTGCCGTCCAGGCTGACCACGCCCTGCGAGACCGACTCATCCTGTCCGCTGGCGTAGCGTTCGGTGCTGATGAGCAGGGCGTCGGGTTTGAGTCCGGTTTCAGACAGCAGGACGGCGAGTTTTTTCCCGACCATGCTGGCGATGCGCTTGCCCATGCCGATGTCGGACAGCAGATCGCTGCGGGTCTTGTTGCCGGTAAAGCGCAGCAGTTTGTCCCAGGTGCCTTGTATTCGCCGGTTTCAGCCGGCAAGGTGGCGAAGCCTTCGGAGCGCAGTGCCTGCGTGAGCATGCGTTCGCCGAGTTCGTTGGATTTTTCCTGCGCCAGGGTCTTGAGGTGATGCCGGATCTTGGAGCGCGCGCGACCGGTCTTCACGAACGACAGCCAGGCCGGATTCGGCTCGGCGTTGTCGCCGGTGATGATCTCCACCACATCGCCATTGCCCAGTTCGGTGCGCAGCGGGCGCTGCTCACCGTTGATCCGGGCGGCCACGGCGCGGTTGCCCACGCCGCTGTGGATGGCGTAGGCGAAGTCCATCACGGTGGCGCCGCGCGGCAGCGCCAGGATCTTGCTCTTGGGCGTGAACACATAGACCGCATCGGGGAACAGGTCGATCTTGATGTGGTCCCAGAATTCGCTGGCGTCGTGGGTCTCTTGTTGAATGTCCAGCAGCGACTGCAGCCACTGCGTGCCCAGGCGCTGCGAGGTGTCGCTGTTGGGCTCGCTGGCCTTGTAAAGCCAGTGCGCGGCGACGCCGGACTCCGCCACCACGTCCATCGCGTGGGTGCGCAACTGGAACTCGATGTTGGTGCCGAAGGGGCCGATCAGGGTGGTGTGCAGCGACTGGTAGCCATTGACCTTGGGAATGGCCACGTAATCGCGGAACTTGCCGGGCAGCGGCTTGTACAACTGGTGCAGCATGCCCATGCCGGTGTAGCAGTCGGTCAACTCGGGCACGATGATGCGAAAGCCGTAAATGTCCGTCACCTGCGAGAAGGACAGGTGTTTGCTGTCCATCTTGCGGTAAACGGAGTAGAGGGTTTTCTCGCGTCCGATGATGCGAACGCCCATGCCCTGGCGCGCGAATGCGCTCTCGACTTCGCGCTGCACACGGCTGATCAGGTCCTTGCGGCGGTTGCGCGATTTGTTCAGCGCCTTGGACAAGACGTCGTAGCGCCAGGGGTGGAGAAAACGGAAGGCCAGGTCCTGTAGTTCGCGGTAGGTGAAGTTCAGGCCCAGCCGGTGGGCGATGGGTGCATAGATCTCCAGCGTCTCGCTGCTGATGCGTTGCCACTTGCTGCGCGGCATGTCGCTCATGGTGCGCATGTTGTGCGTGCGGTCGGCCAGCTTGATCAGGATGACGCGCACATCCTTGGCCATGGCCAGCAGCATCTTGCGGAATGACTCCGCCTGGTTCTGTTCGCGGGTGTCGAACTCCAGCCGCTCCAGCTTGGTGAGCCCATCGACCAGTTCGGCCACCGGGGCGCCAAAACGCTCCACCAGCTCCTGTTTGGTCACGCCGCAGTCTTCGATGGCGTCGTGCATCAGGGCGGCCATCAGCGCCTGGGCATCGAGCTTCCATTCCGCGCATTGCGCTGCCACCGTGATCGGGTGGGTGATGTAGGGGTCGCCATTTTTGCGCAACTGACCCAGGTGGGCTTCGTCGGCAAAGCGGTAGGCTTTGCGGATGCTGTCAATCTCGGCTGCACTCAGGTAGTCCAGCTTGCCCACCAGCATGGCAAAGCTGGCCGCAGCGGCGCTGGCTGCGGGATGGGCCAGGGTCGAGGGCGGTGCGAGGGTGCCGGAGTCGGCGGCGGTGATCATCCCCGTACTTTAGCGCGAGACGGCGCCGCGTGCGGTCACTGCGGACATGGGCAGACTGGCGAAAAAAAACACCGCCGGGCGGTGTTTTTTTGTAGGCGAAAAACAGCGTGTTTCAGAGCGGCACTTTTTTCAACATTTCCAGGCCGACCTTGCCTTCGGCGATTTCGCGCAGCGCGGTCACACCGGGCTTGTTCTTGCTCTCGATCTTGGGAGCGTGCCCCTGGCTGAGCATGCGGGCGCGGTAGGTTGCGGCCAGCACCAGCTGGAAGCGGTTGGGGATTTTTTCGAGACAGTCTTCGACGGTGATGCGTGCCATGTGCGGGCTCCAGGTGGGTGCGGTGAGTTCAGGGGATGTTGAGCGCGCTGAAGGTATCGCTGCGGGCGATACGCTGGGCGGCAAACTTGAGCCGCTGGGCATGGACGATGGCCTTGAGGTCAAACAAGGCCCGCTCGAACAACTCGTTGATTATAACGAAGTCGAATTCCCGGGCGTGGGCGGTCTCGGTGGCGGCGTTCTTCAGGCGCAGCTCGATCACCTCGGCGCTGTCTTCCGCGCGGCGCTCCAGGCGCGAGCGCAGTTCTTCCCAGCTGGGCGGCAGGATGAAGATCAGCACGGCATTGGGAAAAATGCGTTTGACCTGGATGGCGCCCTGGAAGTCGATCTCCAGCACCACATCGGCCCCCTGGGCCATGCGCTGCTCAATGGCATGCTTGGAGGTGCCGTAGCGGTTGCCGTGCACCAGCGCCCACTCCAGGAACGCGTCCTGCAGCACCATCTGGTCGAAGGTCTCGCGGCTCACGAAGTAGTACTCGCGACCGTGCAGCTCCTGGCCGCGTGGCGGGCGGGTGGTGTGGGAGATGGAGGGCACGACGCGCGCATCCAGTTCCATCAATGCCTTCACGAGGCTGGACTTGCCGGCCCCGCTGGGGGCTGCAACAACAAACAGGTTTCCGGGGTAATCCATGGATTTACTCTATGTTCTGGACCTGCTCGCGCATCTGTTCAATGAGCACCTTCATGTCCACCGAGATGCGGGTGAGGTCCAGGCTCGACGATTTTGAGCCCAGGGTGTTGGCTTCGCGGTGCAGTTCCTGAATCAGGAAGTCCAGCCGCTTGCCCATTTCGTTTTCCTTCTTCAGCAGGCGTTCAATTTCGCTCAGGTGCGAATCCAGCCGGGTCAACTCCTCGGCCACGTCGATGCGGATGGCGAATGCGGTCGCTTCGGTGAGGGCGCGGTCCTGCGCCATCTCGCTGGTGATGGTGTTGCCGGTACCGCCTGCCACAGCGCTGGCGTTCAGGGCTTCGTTCCAGCGGTCGATGAAGCGCTGGCGTTGTTGTGCGACCAGTTGGGGAATGAGGGGCTGGGCATCCTGCGCCAGCTGGCGCAGTTGTTTCAGGCGGTCCAGCAGCATGGCGGCCAGGCGCTGGCCCTCGCGTTCGCGGGCGCTCAGCAGGCCATCGAGCGCGGTGTGTGCCAGCGCGGTGAGCTGTTCGTGCAGCCCGCTGGGCAGGCCCTGCTGGCGCGAGGTCAGTTGCAGCACCTCGGCCACGGACAGCGGCGCGGCCTTCGGGCACCAGGCCTGGATGTTGTCTTGCAGGCCGACGATCTTGTGCAGCTCGGCGGCGCTGGGTGCACGGGGGCCGACGTCGCCCCGGCCTTCGAGCCAGGCGCGCACCTCGACCTTGCCGCGCTTGAGGCGCGTGCCCAGCAGTTCTCTCAGGGCCGGTTCGGTGCCGCGCAGGTCGTCGGGCAGCTTGAAGGTGAGGTCGAGAAAGCGGCTGTTGACGGAGCGGATTTCAACGCCCAGGCCGGGCTGGAGGTCGCGCGTGGGATCGGTGCCAGGGCTTTCAGTGGGCCCGCCCTGCTGGGCTGTGGCGTAGCCGGTCATGCTGTAAACTGCCATGGGACTGGGGCCTCATCGGGTTGAGTGGTCCAAAACGAGGCGTTCCGGAAACCATTCGAATTATGTCAAAGGTCAAACCCGCTCCCTTGCCGCCGGACACCGTGATCGGTGGTTACCGCATTGTCCGCAAGCTCGCGGCGGGCGGTTTCGGGGTGGTGTATCTCGCTGTGGATACCGAAGGTCAGCAAGTCGCGGTCAAGGAATACCTGCCCTCGTCGCTGGCTTCGCGCGGGCCGGGCGAGCTGCTGCCGCAGGTGCAGCCTGAAAAGCTTTCGCTCTACCGCCTGGGCCTCAAGAGTTTCTTTGAAGAAGGGCGCGCTCTGGCGCAGATTTCCCACCAGTCGGTGGTGAGCGTGCTGAACTTCTTCCGCGAGAACGAGACCGTCTACATGGTCATGAACTACCTGGAGGGCGCGTCCCTGCAGGAATTCATCATCACCGCGCGCGAACTGAAGAAGCAGAAGGTGTTTCGCGAATCCACCATCCGCTCGTTGTACGACGAGGTGTTGCGCGGACTGCGCATCGTGCACCAGCACAAGATGCTGCACCTGGACATCAAGCCGGCCAACGTGTTCGTGACCGACGACAACCGGGCGGTGCTGATCGACTTCGGCGCCGCGCGCGAGGTGCTGAGCAAAGAAGGCAATTTCATCCGGCCGATGTACACGCCCGGCTTTGCCGCGCCCGAGATGTACCGGCGCGACTCCAGCATGGGGCCGTGGACCGACATCTACGCCATCGGCGCCTGCATCTACGCCAGCATGCAGGGCTACCCGCCGAACGACGCGCCGCAGCGGCTGGAAAAAGACCGTCTGTCGCTGGCGCTGTCCCGCTTGCGCGGTGTGTACTCCGACAACCTGATCGAGGTGGTCGAATGGTGCATGTCACTCGATCCGCTCTCGCGCCCGCAGTCGGTGTTTGCGCTGCAGAAGGAACTCAGCCGCGAGACCGAGCGCAGCTACACCAAGCTCACCGTGGCCGAGAAGATGCGCCTGCAGTTTGACAGCATCGTCTCGGACAACAAGAAGTCGGCGCGCAAGTCGACCCTGGTCGGTACCAAGCTCAAATGAAGTTTTCGGTCTACCAGATCAGCCGACAGGGCGGTAGGGAGCGCAACGAAGACCGGATGGGCTATGCCTATACGCGCGAATCGGGTCTGTTTGTGCTGGCCGACGGCATGGGTGGCCACCCCGAGGGCGCCATGGCCGCGCAGCTGGCGTTGCAGACCTTTTCGGCCTACTTCCAGAAGGCCGCCAACCCCACGGTGCGCGAGGTGCCGGAGTTCCTCTCCAGCGCGCTGATGGCGGCGCACCACCAGATCATCCGCTACGCCGCCGAAAAAGGCATGCTGGACACGCCACGCACCACGCTGGTGGCCGCTGTGATGGAGCGCAACAACGTGCACTGGGTGCACTGTGGCGATTCGCGGCTCTACATCGTGCGCAACGGCGCGCTGCTCACCCGCACGCGCGACCACTCCTACATGGAGCAGCAGGCGCACCTGGGCCGCACCACGCAGCACATCAACCGCAACATCCTGTTCACCTGCCTGGGTTCCCCGGCCAAGCCGGTGTTTGACCTGTCCGGTCCGGTGCCACTGCAGCAGGGCGACCGCATGCTGCTGTGTTCCGACGGCCTGTGGGGCACGGTGAAAGACTTCGAGATCGCCGACGAACTCTCCCGGCGACCGCTGGAGCAGGCCGTGCCCGAGCTGGTGGAGATGGCGCTCAAGCGCGGCGGGCCCCGCTGCGACAACGTGACGGTGCTGGCCATGGAGTGGGAGACACCCGACGGGTTCCAGACCACGCGCGTGTCCACCGAAGACATCGAGGACGGCGTGTTCGCCTCGACCATCCAGTCGGGCGTGCCCGATCCGACCATCGAAGACATGGACGACGAGGCGATTGAAAAATCGATTGCCGAAATCAACGAGGCGATACGCCGCACCGCCGAGCGCAACGCCTGACATTCCCCAAGAGGTTCCGATGACAGTTTCCACACGACCCGGCCAACGGGACGCCGATGCCCTGCGCCCGGTGCGCATCACCCGCAGCTACACCATGCACGCCGAAGGCTCGGTGCTGATCGAGTTTGGCCATACCAAGGTGCTGTGCACCGCTTCGGTGGAAGAGAAGGTGCCGCCACACAAAAAAGGCAGCGGCGAAGGCTGGGTGACGGCCGAATACGGCATGCTGCCGCGCGCCACCCACACCCGCAGCAGCCGCGAAGCGGCCAAGGGCAAGCAGAGCGGTCGCACGCAGGAAATCCAGCGCCTGATCGGTCGTTCGTTGCGCGCGGTGTTCGACCTCAAGGCGCTGGGCGAGCGCACCATTTCACTGGACTGCGACGTGCTGCAGGCCGACGGCGGCACGCGCACGGCCAGCATCACCGGTGCCTTTGTGGCCGCACAGGATGCGGTGAGCAAGCTGCTGGCCGAAGGCAAGATCGCCGCATCGCCCATCAAGGGCCATGTGGCGGCCATCTCGGTCGGCATCCTGGAAGGCCAGGCGCTGCTGGACCTGGAGTACCTGGAAGATTCGACCTGCGACACCGACATGAACGTGGTGATGACCGGCGCCGGGCACTATGTGGAAGTGCAGGGAACGGCCGAAGGCGTGGCCTTCACGCGCCAGGAAATGGACGCGCTGCTGGCGCTGGCCGAGAAGGGCATCAGCGAACTGATCGACGCGCAAAAAAGGGCCCTGAGCGCATGAAACTGGTTCTTGCCTCGAACAACAAGGGCAAGCTGGCCGAGTTGCAGGTGCTGTTTGCGCCGTTGGGCGTGGAGCTGGTGCGCCAGGCCGATCTGGGCATCCCCGAGGCGCCCGAGCCGCACAAAACTTTCATCGAGAACGCGCTGGCCAAGGCGCGCCATGCGGCGAAGGTCAGCGGTCTGCCCGCGCTGGCCGATGACGCGGGCCTGTGCGTCGAGGCCTTCGGTGGGCGGCCCGGTGTGGACACGGCCTACTACGCGACCCAGTTCGGCCACGAGAAGGGCGACGCCAACAACGTGCGTGCGTTGCTGGAGCAGATGCGCGGCATCACCGACCGCCGCGCCGCGCTGGTGAGCACGCTGGTGGCCTTGCGCAGCGCCGACGACCCGGAGCCGCTGGTGGCCACAGGCCGCGCGCCCGGGCTGGTCACGCAAGAACCCATCGGAGAGAACGGTTTTGGTTTTGACCCGGTGATGTTCCTGCCGCAGTTCGGCCAGACTTTTGCGCAGCTGCCGACCGAGGTGAAAAATGCCCACAGCCACCGCAGTCGGGCGGCGCAGCAGATGCTGGAGCTGATGCGCGAACGCTGGATGACATGAATCACCCCCGCGCCGCCTGCGGCGTCACCCCCTCCAGGGGGCGGCACCAGCCGCCCGTCCTGAGCTTGGCCTGTCCTGAGCTTGACGAAGGGTCGAAGGGCGGTTCGGCGGTGCCCCGTCCATGAACGCCGCTGAGCAACTGCAACACTGGATGCGCCCCGGCACCCTGCAGCTGCAGGGCCTGCCGCCGCTCTCGCTCTACATCCACCTGCCCTGGTGCCTGAAGAAGTGCCCCTACTGCGACTTCAACTCGCACGAATGGAGCGCGACCTCGGGACCGGGCCAGCCCTTGCCCGAGCAGCCGTATCTGGACGCGCTGCGGGCCGATTTGCAGGCCGCGTTGCCGCTGATCTGGGGTCGGCCGGTGCACAGTGTTTTTATCGGTGGCGGCACGCCGAGCCTGTTTTCACCCGACGCCATCGACCGCCTGCTGGGTGACGTGCGCGCGTTGCTCAAGCTCGACGCCGACGCCGAGATCACGCTCGAAGCCAACCCGGGCACGTTTGAAAAAGACCGCTTCAAGGCCTTCCGCTCAGCGGGTGTGACGCGCCTGTCGATTGGCGTGCAAAGCTTCAACGACGCGCACCTGAAGGCGCTGGGCCGGGTACACGACCGGGCGCAGGCCATGGCTGCGGTGGACGAAGCGGCGCAGGCTTTCGACACCTTCAACCTGGACCTCATGTACGCGCTGCCGGGGCAGACGCTGGCGCAGTGCGAAGCAGACATTGGCACCGCGCTGGGCTTCAAGCCGCCGCACATCTCCATCTACCACCTGACCATCGAGCCCAACACGGTGTTCGCCAAGTTCCCGCCGCAGGTGCCGGAAGACGATGACGCTTACGCGATGCTGGACCGCATCACCGAACTGACTGCGGAGCAGGGGCTGGAGCGCTACGAGGTCTCGGCCTATGCGCGGCGCGGCCACCGCAGCCGCCACAACCAGAACTACTGGCAGTTCGGCGACTACCTGGGGCTGGGTGCCGGTGCGCACAGCAAGCTCAGCTTTGCGCACCGCGTGGTGCGCCAGGTGCGTGCGCGCGAGCCACGGCTGTACA
Organism: Comamonadaceae bacterium; assembly: GCA_013823655.1. Classification (GTDB taxonomy): domain Bacteria; phylum Pseudomonadota; class Gammaproteobacteria; order Burkholderiales; family Burkholderiaceae_C; genus Hydrogenophaga. The sequence continues at coordinate 10,297 of PNMN01000064.1, forward strand.
TGGACAAGGCGCTGGCGGGGGACGCGGTGGTGGGTGTGAACGAGGTGGCGCGGCGCGAGCTGCCGTTCGAGTACATGCTCAACGCCCTGCGCCTGCGCGAAGGGTTTTCGTTGGCGGACTTCAGTGCGCGCACCGGTTTGCCTCTGTCGGCCCTTGAGAAGACCCTGTGCGAAGGTCTTCAGAAAGGCTGGCTGACGCGAGAGGGCGTCTGGGTGCGACCGACCGAACGCGGATTCGATTTTCTGAGCGATCTGCAGTCGCTGTTCCTGCCAGACTCGGCGTGAACGGATCAAGGCCGCAGCCGTCATTCGAAAAGCCATGCCGAAGGCGCCCGGGCGTGCCAACCCAGGCAGTGCGCTGAATCGGATCGAATGGTTTGTGAGAACGCGGTCCTGATGGCCCCGACAGCGGCGACAATAGGCGTTTGTCCCGCGCTGCACTGGCGTGGGTGCCGCCCTTCCGAATTGCTCCGCCATGTCGCTGTTTTCCCTGCGCAAGTCCCTGTCTTCGTCCAACGCACCCGCTGCCGTCGTGAACACACCCGCCACCCCCAAGTCCGCCGCGCCCCATCCTCTGGACGCCCTCACCGGCGGCGCTTTCTCTGCACCCACCTCGGGCGACCGGGCCGCGCGCATCCGCGAGTGGCTGGCCACCGAACCCGGCCTGGACCAGATGAACGAGGTGTTCAAGGAACTCTCGAACCGCGACCGCGGTGCCACCAAGCCCCTGAAGGAAAAGCTCGACGAGATCAAGCGCCAGAAAGCACAGGAGCACATCGCTGCCGAATGGGCGCAAAAGGCCGAGACGCTGATTGGCCAGAACCGCCTGAACCTGGCCGACGCCATGGCCTGGCAGCGCGACGCCGCTCGTGCCGGTGCGCCCCTTTCACGCGAGCCACTGGCCGGTTTGAAGCAGGCGCTGGCCGAACGGGTGAAAGCCATTGAAGACCTGCAGCACCGGGTGCAGGTGGAGCGTGAAGCTGCGGTGCTGATCGCGCAGCGCATCGAGGTGCTGTCCACCAAACCCTGGCGCGAAGCCGAGCAAAGCGCTGAAGGTCTTCGATCCGATGTGGTCCAGTGGCAGCAGCAGGCCAGCGGCCTGGCCGACGATCCGCAGTGGACCAGCGTCGAACCCAAATTCCCACCCATGCTGGACGCTTCGCGCAGCCAGCTGCAGCTGGTGTGGGACGCGTTCGAGGCCGCGCTGGCACAGACCGTGGCGGCCGACGCCGACGCCAAGGCGCCACTGCCTGCCGTGCCCGTGTGGGCCGACCAACTGCGGCTGGCGCGTGGCGAGGCCGCCGCCATCCCCGCCGAGAAAGCAGCACACGATGCGAAGACCGCGCAGGAACGGCGCGCCAAGGTGCTGGCCGAGCTTGAACGAGCGCTCGGTGCGCTGGAGCGCGAACTCGCCGAAGGGCACGGCAAGGCCACACCCAAGGTCGCTGCCGACGTGCGCGCGCTGCTCAAGTCGCACAGCCGCCTGATCGGCCCCGAACTCGAAGCCCGCGCCCACGCCGCGCTCAAGCAGGCCGGTGATCTGGAAGACTGGCAACGCTGGCGCGCCGACCAACTGCGCGAAGAGTTGGTGAAAAAGGCCGAAGCCCTGTTGCTGGCGCCCGAAGGCCAGCGCATCGGCGGACGCAAGATGCAGGAGACCCTGCGCAGCCTGCGCGACCAGTGGAAAACCACCGACCAGGGTGGTCAGGCCAACCACGCGCTGTGGAAGCGGTTCGACGAGGCCTGCACCGAGGCCCACAAAGTGGTCGAGGTCTGGCTGACCCAGGTGCGTCAACAGGCCGAGGCGCACAAGGCGCAGCGCCTGGCCATCATCGAAGAACTCCGGGCCTGGACCGCCGCCCACGCTGCCAGCACCGACTGGAAAGCCCAGGTGCGCGAGCTGCACGCTTTCTCGGAGCGCTGGCGCGAAGCCGGTCACCTGAGCGAAAAGGCCTTTGCCGAGATGCAGCCCCAGTGGAAAGAGGCCATGCACACGGCGCACGCCGGGCTGGAAGCCGCGCAGGCCGAGAGCGTCGCGCGGCGCCGCGCGCTGATCGAAGAAGCCACCGCCATGGGGACCGCGCCGCAACTGCGCATCGACGCGGTCAAGGCCTTGCAGCAGCGCTGGCAGGCCGAAGCGCACGCCGTGCCGCTGGAGCGCAAGCAGGAGCAAAAGCTCTGGGAGGCGTTCCGCCAGCCGATCGACGAGGCCTTTGCCCGCAAGAGCAGCGACCGCGAAAAGGCCAGTAGCGCGCTCAACGCGCACGACCAGCGCGTGCTCGACGCCTCGCAGGCGCTCGACGCCGCGAGCGCTCGCGGTGACGCGCAGCAGATCCGCGCGGCCATGGCCGAGCTGGAGGCCGCCCTGCGCGGTCAGGCCGCCGCGGTGGCGGTCGCCCCGGCGAGCCAGGTGGCGCCTGCGGCCGCCGCGCCGCAAACGCCCAGCACCGATCAGGCGCTTGAAGCCGCCCCGACCGATGACGCCCCCACGTCTGAGCCGGTCCAAGCGCCTGGCGCCGAAACGACCGCCCCCGCCAAGCTCGCGACCCCGCCCAAGAAGATCGTGGCGGTGCGCGGCGATGACCGGCCTGGCATGAAAAAAACCGAGCCCGCCGGGCGCGACGAGCGCCGCAGCCCGCCGGGACGTGACAGCCGCGACGCGAGGGGCGGCTTCGGTGGCCGCCCGGACGCGCGGGGCGAGCGGGACGGTCGCGATGGCGAGCGCTTCGAGCGCGAGGCACGGGGTCCACGGCTGGGCGATGCGGCTTTCCGGGCCCAGCGCAACGCCATCGAACACGCCGAAGCGGCCTTGCGCAAGCTCGCCGCGCAAGCCCATGGCGAGGTGCTGACGCAGCTGATGAGCGCCTGGGAGCAACGCGACGCGGCCCAGTTGCCCACGGCTCAGGCGCTGGGCTCGCGTGTCAGCGCGGTCACCCGCAGCGCCTGGATCCAGAGCCTGGGTGCGCCCGCTGCGGCAGCGCCCGCTGAGGCCCTGCTGCGCCTGGAAATGGCGGCCGAGGTGCCGACGCCCGCCGAACAGCTGGACGCGCGCCGCATGTTGCAGCTGCAGCTGCTGACACGGCGCCACGATGCACTGCCCGCCGAGACCTGGGGCCAGGACGCGGCCCGGGTGCTGGCCGGCGCTTTTGACGCGGCGGCGGCGCGGCGTTTTCAGAACGCGCTCAAGGTGCTGTTGAAGAAGTAATTCCAT
>PNMN01000065.1 GCA_013823655.1 Comamonadaceae bacterium
CCAGGCCGTGACCAACGCCACCGTGCCGCAGATCACCATCCAGTGCGGCGCCTCGTTCGGTGCTGGCAACTACGGCATGTGCGGCCGTGGCTACGCGCCGCGTTTCCTGTTCAGCTGGCCCAACGCGCGCACCGCCGTCATGGGCGGCGAGCAGGCCGCCAGGACCATGCAGATCGTCGCCGAGGCCGGCCTGGCGCGCAAAGGCATCGCCACCGGCACGCCCGAGGTGCAGGCGCAGATGAAAGCGCAGTTCGACGCCATCGTGCAGAAGTTCGAGTCGCAGGCCGACGCGTTCGCCACCAGCGGGCTGGTGCTGGACGACGGCGTGATCGACCCGCGCGACACCCGGGCGGTGCTGAGCTTTTGTCTCGACACCGTGGCCGAAGCGGCGGCGCGCCAGCCACGCCGCATGCAGTTCGGTGTCGCTCGCATGTGAAACCTTGTGGGACAGACCCAGGAACGCGCGCAGCGCCTCCTGGCTCTGTCCCCAGCCTGAGACCTTGTGGGACAGACCCAGGAACGCGCGCAGCGCCTCCTGGCTCTGTCCCCAACTGAATATAGGAGACCCACCATGCAGTTCACCCACGAACACCGCGAGATCCAGAAAACCCTCAAGCGCTTCATCGACGAGCAGATCAACCCGCACGTGGACGAATGGGAAGCGGCCGAGATCTTCCCGGCGCACGAGGTCTTCAAGCAGATGGGGCAGCTCGGTCTGCTGGGCCTGACCAAGCCCGAGGCCTACGGCGGCATGGGGCTGGACTATTCCTACAGCGTGGCCATGGCCGAGACCCTGGGCCACATCCATTGCGGCGGTGTGCCCATGGCCATCGGCGTGCAGACCGACATGTGCACGCCCGCGCTGGCGCGCTTCGGCAGCGACGAGTTGCGAGCGCAGTTCCTCGCGCCCGCCATCGCGGGCGACGCGGTGGGCTGCATCGGCGTGAGCGAACCGGGCGCAGGCAGCGACGTCTCGGCCATCAAGACCGTGGCGCGCAAGGACGGCGACGACTACGTGATCAGCGGCCAGAAGATGTGGATCACCAACAGCCTGCAGGCCGACTGGATGTGCATGCTGGTCAACACCAGCGACGGCCAGAGCGGAGCGGGCAACAGTTCTCACAAGAACAAGAGCCTGGTGATGGTGCCGCTGCGCGAGAACGGCAAGACCGTCAAGGGTTTCGAGGTCGGCCAGAAGATCAAAAAAATCGGCATGAACAGCAGCGACACCGGCCTGCTGTTTTTCGACGAGGTGCGGGTGCCGCAGCGCTACCGCATCGGTGCCGAAGGCGCGGGCTTCATCTACCAGATGCAGCAGTTCCAGGAAGAGCGGCTGTGGGCCGCCGCCAGCTGCCTGCAGAGCCTGACGAACTGCATCCAGTGGACGGTGGACTATGCGCAGGAACGCAAGCTGTTCGGCAGCACGCTGGCCGACCAGCAGTGGGTGCAGTTCAAGCTGGCCGAACTCAAGACCGAGGTGGAAAGCCTGCGTGCGCTGACCTACCAGGCGTGCGAGCACTACGTGGCTGGCGCCGACGTGACCGAATGGGCCACCATGGCCAAGCTCAAGGCCGGGCGCCTGAACCGCACCGTGCCCGACACCTGCCTGCAGTTCTGGGGCGGCATGGGCTACACGTGGGAGAACAAGGTCTCGCGCATGTTCCGCGACGGGCGGCTGGCGTCGATTGGTGGCGGCGCCGACGAGGTGATGCTGGGCATCCTGACCAAGATGATGGGCATCGCCAAGCGCCCGGTGAAATGAGGACACGATCATGAGCAACTTTCAGGTGGTTCGACAGGGTGACACCGAGCACTGGACGCTCAACCACCCGGCTTCACGCAACGCGCTCTCCGATGCGATGGTGGTGGCGCTGTTCGAAGCCTGTCTGCGCGCGAAAAGCGACGCCAGCCTGCGCACGGTGGTGCTCACCGGCGCGGCGGGTGCCTTCTGCGCCGGCGGCAGCCTGGGCGGCTTTGCCAGCGCCATCGGCCAGCCACTGCAGCCCGGTGACGACGATCCGCTGATCGAGGCCAACCGCCGCTTCGGCGACCTGCTGCACGCGCTCACCGAGCTGCCGCAGCTGCTGGTGTGCGCGGTGGACGGTGCCGCCATGGGCGGCGGTTTCGGCCTGGCCTGCTGTGCCGACGTGGTGCTGGCGACGCAGCGCTCGGTGTTCGCCACGCCGGAGGTCACGCTGGGCCTGCCGCCGGCACAGATCGCGCCCTTCGTCTGGATGCGCCTGGGCGAGCGCGCGGCGCGCGAATGCCTGCTCTCGGGGCGGCACTACCGGGCGGCGCAAGCGCGCGAACTCGGGCTGGTCAACGAGGTGGTGGCCGACGGCGAGCTGGAAGACGCGCTGCACGACACGCTGCTCAAGTTCAGCCGCGCCGCGCCCGGCGCCACCGCCGCCACCAAGCAGCTGCTGCAGCGCCTGCGCGACAAGGCGCCCGACCTGCGCTCCGAGGCCGCCATCGCCTTTGCCGACGCCCTGCGCGGCAGCGAAGCCGCCACCGGCCTGCAGGCCTTTGCCCGCAAGCAAATCGCGCCCTGGGTGAACGCGCCCCCAAGCGTGCTCCCGCCGCTGGCGGGAACCCGGGGCTCCGCCGCTGCGCGGGTCGCTGCCCCCCCAGGGGGCGGATCCGGCTTGGGGCGGCCCGGCGCCGAAACGGTGCCCCCACGCTCCGCCGCTGCGCGGGTCGCTGCCCCCCCAGGGGGCGGATCCGGCTTGGGGCGGCCCGGCGCCGGATCGAAGGAGGGCCAGGCGTGAAACGCATGCTGATCGCCAACCGGGGAGAGATCGCCCGCCGGATCATCCGCACCGCCCACCGCTTGGGGCTGCCCACCGTGGCGGTGTATTCCGATGCCGACTGCGGCGCGCAGCACGTGCGCGAGGCCACCACGGCAGTGGCGCTCGGCGGCACGGCCTCGGCCGACAGCTACCTGCGGGTGGACAAGCTGATCGCCGCCGCGCGCGCCAGCGGCGCCGACGCGCTGCACCCCGGCTACGGCTTCCTGAGCGAAAACGCCGACTTCGCCCAGGCCGTGATCGACGCCGGCCTCACCTGGGTCGGCCCGCCACCGACGGCCATCCGCGCGCTGGGCAGCAAGTCGGCCGCCAAGGCGCTGGCGATCAAACAGGGCGTGCCGGTGCTGCCGGGCTACTTCGGCGCCGATCAATCCGACGCCACCTTCGCCGCCGAGGCGCAGCGCATCGGCTACCCGCTGATGGTCAAGGCGGTGGCCGGCGGCGGCGGGCGCGGCATGCGCCTGGTGCACAGCGCCGACCAGTTGCTGCCCGCGCTGCACAGCGCGCGCTCTGAAGCGCTGGCCGGCTTTGGCCACGGCGACCTGCTGATCGAGCGCGCCCTGCTCAACCCGCGCCACGTGGAGGTGCAGGTGTTCGCCGACGCGCACGGCCACTGCATCCACCTGGGCGAACGCGACTGCTCGGTGCAGCGCCGTCACCAGAAGATCATCGAAGAATCGCCCAGCCCGGCGGTGTCGCCCGCGCTGCGCGCCGAACTCGGACGCTGTGCGGTCGCGCTGGCGCAGGGCGCGGGCTATGTGGGGGCGGGCACGGTGGAGTTTCTGCTGGATGAGGGCCATGGCCGTTTCGCCGCCGGGCCGCCCCAAGGCGAAACAGCCCACGGACCCGGCGAAGACCGGGGCCCCTCCCGGTCTTGGGGCAACGACCCGCGCAGCGGCGGAGTGTGGGGGTCGCGTTTCTTCCTGATGGAGATGAACACCCGCCTGCAGGTCGAACACCCCGTCACCGAAATGCTGACCGGCCTTGACCTCGTCGAATGGCAACTGCGCATCGCGCGTGGCGAAGCGCTGCCATGGACGCAGGACCAGGTGCGCCTGCATGGCCATGCCATCGAAGTCCGTCTCTGCGCCGAAGACGAGCACTTCACGCCACACGCCGGCCGCGTGCAGTGCTTCTCTGAACCACCGCTGCACGCAGGCTTGCGCTTCGACCACGCACTGGAGAACGGCGCCGTGGTCACGCCGCACTACGACGCCATGCTCGGCAAGCTGATCGCCCACGCGCCGACCCGCGACGAAGCGATCGACCGGCTGACGCAGGCGCTGAACGACACGGTGCTGCTCGGCCTGCCGAACAACCGTGCCTTCCTGGCGGCCTGCCTGCGGCACCCGGTGTTCCGCGCGGGCGATGCGACCATACCGTTCCTCATGGGACATGCCGACGCGGTGCGTGCCGCGCTGGCACCTTCCCGCGAAGCGCTGGTGGCCGCCGCGCTCGCGGCCAGCTACCTCGGCCACGAAGCGGGCACCTTGCCGTCGCCGTTTCCCCGGCCGCTGCGCTGGCGACACGGTGAACAGGCGCTTGACCTGGTCGTGCGCGAGAAGGGGCACGGAGCCCTGGAGGTCACGGTGGGCGCCGACACGCACGACGCCATGGTCGGTGCCGGTGTGGTCACGCTCGACGGCGTCGCGCGCCGGGCGACCGTGTCGCGCCAGACCGATGGGCGCTGTGAGGTGCGCTGGGGCGCGGACCAGCTGACGCTGGACGACCTGAGCCACACCGCACCGGCCAGCGCGGGCGGCGGTGTCGCCGCGCGCGAGCTGCGCGCCATGTTCAACGGCAAGCTGGTTGCACTGTCGGTGCAGCCCGGCCAGCGTGTGGCACGCGGCCAAGTGCTGTTGACCATCGAGAGCATGAAGATCGAACACCAGATCAGTGCGCCGCGCGACGCCACCGTGTCAGGCGTGACCGTGGTCGCAGGCCAGCAGCTGATGCCGGGGCAGGTGCTCCTGGTCTTTGCAGAAGAGGGCGCATGAACACCACGACAACCGACTTCGCTGCACCCTTTGATTCGGCCGACCTGCAATCCCTGACAGACACGGTGCGCCGCTTCGCCACCGAGCAGGTGCGTCCGCACGTGGACGCATGGGATGCGGCGGGCGAGTTCCCGCGTGCGCTGTACCGCCAGGCCGCCGAACTCGGCCTGCTCGGCCTGGGTTACCCGGAGCACCTGGGCGGCACGCCCGTGCCCTGGCGCGCGCGCAACGCGCTGTCGCAAACGCTGGCGCGTTATGGCACCAGTGGCGGCGTCATGGCCAGTCTGTTCTCGCTCAACATCGGCCTGCCGCCGGTGCTGGCGCACGGCTCGCCCGAGCTGCAGGCCGAGGTGATCCCGCCCGCGCTGCGCGGCGAACGGATCGCCGCGCTCGCCATCACCGAGCCCGGCGGCGGCTCCGACGTGGCCGCGCTGCGCACCACCGCGCGCCGTGAAGGCGAAGACTACGTCATCGACGGCGAAAAGGTCTTCATCACATCCGGCATGCGCTGCGACTGGCTGACCCTGGCGGTCAGAACAGACCTCAACAGCAAAGGCGCCAGCGGCATCAGCATGCTCGTGGTCCCCATGGACCGGCCCGGTGTCTCGCGCACGGCGTTGCAGAAGATGGGCTGGCACTGTTCCGACACCGCGCACCTGCGCTTTGACAGCGTGCGCGTGCCCGCGCGTTACCTGCTGGCGCAAGAGGGCGCGGGCTTTCGCATCATCATGGGCAATTTCAACGGCGAGCGCCTCGCCATGAGCGCCATGGCGCTCGGCTTTGCCCAGGCCTGTTTCGACGAAGCGCTGGACTGGGCGCGCCAGCGCCAGACCTTCGGCGCACCCCTGATCGAACGCCAGGTGATCCGCCACAAGCTCATGGACATGCAGATGCGCATCGCCTCCACCCAGGCCTGGGTGGACGCCCTCACCGCCCAGGCAGACGCTGTTGAAGGAGCCGTTCCACCGCCGGGCCGCCCCCAGGTAGAACAGCCCCTCTGGGGGGCAGCGACCCATGCGCAGCAGGGGAGCGTGGGGGCACACAGCGCTTGGGTGGCCAACGTCTGCCTGCTCAAAAACCATTCCACCCAGACCATGCAGTTCTGCGCCGACGCTGCGGTGCAGATCCTCGGCGGCATGGGCTACATGCGCGGCACCGCCAGCGAGCGCATATACCGCGAAGTGAAGGTGATGATGATCGGCGGCGGCGCCGAAGAGATCATGAAAGAACTCGCCGCACGACAATGGGGACTATGAGCAAGACCACCACAACCCCGCCCACCGAATTCGAACCCGAGTTCATCGCCGGCCTGAAGGCCATTTTTGAAGAGAAGATCGCCTTCAACCAGGTGCTGGGCCTCCAGATCACCAGCCTCAGACCTGAGCGCGTGACCGCGCGCATCGACATGAAACCCCAGCTGGTGGGCCACTACAGCTTCAACCGCGTGCACGGCGGCGTCATCAGCGCCGGGCTCGACACCATGGGCGGCCTGGCCTGCATGGCCGCCATCGGCGCGCGCCACATGGACGAATCGCCCGCACAGCGGCTGCACCGCTTCGGCAAGCTCGGCACCATCGACCTGCGCATCGACTACCTGCGCCCCGGTATCGGCGAGTTCTTCGAACTGCGCGCCGAAGTCCTGCGCCTGGGCTCGCGCGTGGCCTCCACCCGCATGGAATTCCTGGGGCCGGACGGCAAGCTGCTGTCTTGCGGCTCGGCCGCCTACATCGTGTCCTGAAGTCTGGACCATCGCTGGACCATCGGCCGCCATGAAAACCTTGCTGGCCCTGCTGGGCACCGAATTCCCCCTGATCCAGGCACCGATGGCGGGAGCACAAGGCTCGGCGCTGGCGATTGCCGTTTGCAACGCGGGCGGCCTGGGTTCGCTGCCGGGTGCCCTGCTCTCGCCCGAAGCGCTGCCGGTGGAGCTGAAGACGCTTTGCCTGGGCACGTCGAAACCCTGGAACATCAACTTCTTCTGCCACCAGCCCCCCGCGCCCGACGCCTCCCGCGAAGCGCGCTGGCGCGCGGCCCTGGCGCCGTTCTACGCCGAGGCCGGGATCGACCCGGGCACCGTGCCCACGGGTGCCGGGCGCACGCCCTTCAGCCACGCGCTGGCCGATGTGATCGAACCGTTCTGCCCACCGGTGGTGAGCTTCCATTTCGGCCTGCCTGCGCCCGAGCTGCTGGCGCGCGTGAAAGGCTGGGGCAGCGTGGTGCTGTCGTCGGCGACCACGGTGGACGAAGCGCGCTGGCTGGTCGCGCACGGCGCCGACGCGGTGATCGCACAGGGCATCGAGGCTGGCGGCCACCGCGGCATGTTCATGACCGAAGACCTGACCACGCAGATGGGCAGCCTGGCCCTGCTGCCGCAGATCGTGGCCGCCGTGGACGTGCCGGTGATCGCGGCCGGCGGCATCGCCGATGCAGCGGGCGTGGCCGCGGCCATGGCGCTGGGCGCGGCGGGCGTGCAGGTGGGCACCGCCTACCTCTGCTGCCCGCAAGCCACCACCAGCGCCCTGCACCGCGCCGCGCTGCAAAGCCCGGCAGCGCACCACACCGCGCTCACCACGCTCTTCACCGGCCGACCGGCGCGCGGCATCGTCAACCGCGTGATGCGCGAACTGGGGGCACTCAACCCGGTGGCGCCCGCCTTCCCGCTCGCCACCGCCGCCATGGCACCGCTGCGCGCGCACTGGGAAGCCCAGGGCAGCGGCGATTTTTCACCGCTGTGGTCGGGTCAGAACGCCAGCGGCTGCCAAACCATCCCGGCGGCTGAACTGACCCGCCAGCTTGCAAAGGGGTTTGAACCTGGTGTCTGGTTGCAGGCCCGATGGAGCTGTCAGCCGGTGAGCGCCTAACAAAAAAAACCGCCCCGCTCCTGCTCGCGCAGCAGCCGCCGGGTCTCGCTGCGCTGCTCGGTCAGCCAGCGCTTGAGCCCGGCGCCGTCGCGCACCCGCTGCAGGTCGCGGTCCATCAGGGCCAGCGCCTCTTCCAGTTCTAAAACCTGCTCCAGCAAAACCATCTGCAGCGTCTTGGGCGTGACACCGAAGCCGAAAGGCATCTCAAACTCGACCGCCAACTGGTCGTTGCGCCCGGCGCGCTGGCGCTCCAGATCGGCCACCTGCTGCTTGAGCAGGCGCGTGAGCGCGGCCAGCTTGTCGTCGCCCATCTGCGCGCTGGCCTGCGGGTCGGCCAGCGCAGCGCGTTGCTGGATCTGCATCAGCGCCACCAGGTCTTTGCGGGCGTAGGCCGCGTTGGCCTCGCTCATCAGCGCCGTCTTGGCCAGCCGCGCTGACGCATCGGGCTCGCGGTCCGGGTGCAAGGCGCTGGCGAGCTGGCGAAACAGCTTGCGCAGCGCGGTCTCGGCGTCGTCCATCTGCGCCTGCGCGGCCGCCTGCGCGGCGCTGGGCTTCTTTTTGGCCTTGCGCTGCTCAGCCACCGCCCGGCGCCGTGCCTGCTCGTCTTGCATCGACTGGCGCAGCCGCTCCATGCCCGCGCGCAACACCTCGTCGGCGCTGGCGCCCTCGTGCCCGGCATCCAGCGGTGCGCCCAGCGCGTCCTCGAGCTGGGCACGCAGTTCATCGGCACGCTGGCGCTCCAGATCGGCCAGGGTCTGCGGGTGGTGGCGGTCGTGCAGAGCGGCCATCTCGGCGTCGCCGTCTTGCGCCAGCGTGCGCGCCAGGTCGCACAGGATCTGCCTCGCTGTGTCGCGCTGCCCGGCAGACAAGGCCTTGCCACCCAGGTGCTGGTCCAGAAACAGCGCCATCTCGCGCATGGCCAGCATCTGGCGCTTGCGCAGCGGCGCCACCTGCTGGTGCAGCGCCAGGCGGTGCGCCTGACCCCAGGCGTCCAGATCCTGCAACTGACTCTTGAGCTTGTCGATGCGCGCGAGCTGCTGGTTGAAGGCCCGCGCGGCGGGCGACAAGCTCGCTGGCAACGGCGGCAGCACGCTCAAAGTCGCCGCAGCCAGTGCCCCGCTGGGCGCTGATCCTGGCTCATCGAACAGGGAGGCGGTTTCTGAAGGAGGCATCAAGGGAAGATTCCAGAACGTTGAAACAAACGGGACCGGTACAGGCACCAGAGCGACTATATTGCCTGCCACATGGCCAAAGAAAAAACCCAATACACCTGCAACGAATGCGGCGGCAGCAGCCCCAAGTGGCTGGGCAAATGCCCGCATTGCAACGCCTGGAACACGCTGATCGAATCGGTGGCCGAATCCAGCGCCCCGGCGAAAAACCGCTTTGCTTCGCTGGCGAAAACCGCCGAAGTCACCACGCTGGCGGACATCGACGCCAGCGACGTGCAGCGCACCCCCACCGGCCACGACGAGCTGGACCGCGTGCTCGGCGGCGGCATCGTCGAAGGCGGCGTGGTGCTGATCGGTGGCGACCCGGGCATCGGCAAGTCCACCCTGCTGCTGCAAGCGCTGGATTCGCTGCAACGCTCCGGCCAGAAGACGCTGAGCGCCGCCGGGCCGCCCCAAGGCGCGAAAGCCCCCTCGGGGGGCAGCGGACCACGCGCAGCGGGGCAGCGTGGGGGCACGCTGTACGTCACGGGTGAAGAAAGCGGCGCCCAGATCGCGCTGCGCTCGCGTCGGCTCGGGCTCGACGGCTCGCAGGTCAGCGTGCTGGCCGAGATCCAGCTGGAGAAGATCCTCGCCACGCTGGCCCACACACAACCGGCCATCGCGGTGATCGACTCGATCCAGACCGTGTACTCGGAGCAACTGACCAGCGCACCCGGCTCGGTGGCGCAGGTGCGCGAATGCGCGGCGCACCTGACGCGCGCAGCCAAGGCCAGCGGCACGGCGATCGTGCTGGTGGGCCACGTGACCAAGGAAGGCGCGCTGGCCGGGCCGCGCGTGCTGGAGCACATGGTCGACACGGTGCTGTATTTCGAGGGCGATACGCACAGCAGCTTTCGCCTGATCCGCGCCATCAAGAACCGCTTTGGCGCGGTCAACGAGATCGGCGTGTTCGCCATGACCGAGCGCGGCCTGAAAGGCGTGAGCAACCCGAGCGCGATTTTTCTGAGTCAACACAGCGAGCCGGTGCCCGGCAGCTGCGTGATGGTGACGCTGGAGGGCACGCGGCCGATGCTGGTGGAAATCCAGGCGCTGGTGGACAGCGGCGGGCCGTCGCCACGGCGCCTGAGTGTCGGCCTGGACCGCGACCGCCTGGCCATGCTGCTGGCGGTGCTGCACCGCCACGCGGGCGTGGCCTGCACGGACCAGGATGTGTTCGTCAACGCGGTGGGCGGCGTTCGCATCAGCGAACCGGCGGCCGATCTGGCGGTGATGCTGGCCATCACCAGCAGCCTGCGCGGACGGGCGCTGCCCAAGGGCTTCATCGCGTTTGGCGAAGTCGGCCTGGCGGGCGAAGTGCGACCGGCGCCGCGCGGGCAGGAGCGGCTGAAGGAAGCCGCCAAGCTCGGTTTCAGCGTGGCGGTGGTGCCCAAGGCCAATGCGCCCAAGAAGAACGACAAGACCTTCGAGGGTCTCACGATCCACGGCGTCGACCGCATCGAAGAAGCCATGGAACTCGCCAGGAACTTGGGATGATCATCTGCAGTCGGCTGCGCTGCATCCTGGCAGCCGCACACTCGCCACACCCATACACAGCGACCGTGACTGCGCGGCACCCGGCCTTTGTGACAATCCCGCCATGAATTTCCAGCGCATCGCCATCCCCCTGCTGATCATCGGTCTGCTCGTCTTCGCCTGGTATGAATACAGCTGGCCGGGTCTGGCGGCCGTCGGGGGCGGGCTGGTGATGTGGCTGCTGCTGCACTGGACGCGACTGATCACGGTGATGAAACGCGCCGCCGACCGGCCGATCGGCTGGGTCGCCAGTGCCGTCATGCTCAACGCCAAGCTCAAGCCGGGCGTCAACCTGTTGCATGTCACCGCCATGACGCGTTCGCTCGGGGAACGCCTGAGCGCCGAGGGCGAGGAGCCCGAGCGTTACCGCTGGACCGACAACGGTGGTTCTTCTGTCACCGTGACCTTCCAGGGTGGTCGCGTGAAGGCCTGGGACCTGCAGCGCCCCCTGGCACAAGACCGAGCCCTGAGTGAGCCCTGAGCCGCGACCCCGCAGCGGGCACCTAAAATCGGCGCTTTGGCGGTGCCGCCCGGTGCCCGACACACTCCACGACCCAAAGGACCCCCGCATGAGCCCCGTGATTCCCTCGATGTCCGACCGCGACGGCAAGATCTGGATGGACGGCCAGATGGTGGACTGGCGCGACGCCAAGATCCACGTGCTGACCCACACGCTGCACTACGGCTGCGGCGCGTTTGAAGGCGTGCGCGCCTACAACGCCCAGGGCGGTACCGCCATCTTCCGCCTGGAAGAACACACCGAGCGCCTGTTCAACAGCGCCAAGATCCTGCGCATGAAGCTGCCCTTCACCCAGAAGGAAGTGAACGAGGCGCAAAAAGCCGTGGTGCGCGAAAACAAGCTGGAGAGCTGCTACCTGCGCCCGCTGACCTGGATCGGCGACAAGAAGCTGGGCGTTTCTCCGAAAGGCAACACCATCCACCTGATGGTCGCGGCCTGGGCCTGGGGCGCCTACCTGGGCGAAGAGGGTTTGAAGCGCGGCATCCGCGTCAAGACCAGCAGCTACACGCGCCACCACGTCAACATCACCATGACGCAGGCCAAGGCGGTGAGCAACTACACCAACAGCATCCTGGCCAACATGGAAGTGACCGACGAGGGCTACGACGAAGCGCTGCTGCTCGACAGCTCGGGTTTCGTGAGCGAAGGCGCAGGCGAGAACATCTTCGTGGTGAAGAACGGCGTGATCTACACGCCCGACCTGTCGGCCGGTGCGCTGAACGGCATCACGCGCAACACGGTGTTCCACATCGCCAAAGACCTGGGCCTGGAGATCGTGCAAAAGCGCATCACGCGCGACGAGGTCTACATCGCCGACGAGGCTTTCTTCACCGGCACCGCCGCCGAAGTGACGCCGATCCGCGAACTCGACCGCATCGAACTCGGCAAAGAAGACTACGTGGGCAGCCGCGGCCCGATCACCGAAAAAATCCAGAGCGCGTTCTTTGACATCGTCAACGGCCGCAACCCGAAGTACGCCCATTGGTTGACCAAGGTGTGACATGAAAAATGCAGCCGTCGAACTGTCCGCCAAGGACCTGAATACCCAGGGTGGCATCTTCTGCCCCAGCCCCAAGGCCGACATGAAACTGTGGAACAGCCACCCCAAGGTGTACCTGGACGTGGCCAAGACCGGTGAAGCACGTTGCCCGTATTGCGGCACGGTGTACCGCCTGAAGGCTGGCGAAGCTGTTGCCGGTGGGCATTGAGCGCTGCATGGCCTGCCGACACGGCAAGCCTCGCTGAGTGCGTTCCCGCAGGCGTCGATCGAACGAAGCTGGGCCGCCACCAGCGGTGGAGTGGTTCGGGCAGTGGCGGCGCTGTGCGAGAATGCGGGGCTGTTTCAGTCGTGCGGCTGTAGCTCAGTGGATAGAGTATTGGCCTCCGAAGCCAAGGGTCGTGGGTTCGATCCCCGCCAGCCGCACCAAAATCAATGACTTACGTGGGTTGTTCATGGCTCGCGGCACTTGAAAGTCATGCCCTCCGGGCTCCCTCTCATTTCTATCCGGGCCAGGTTTGCTCAAAGGCCTAGGGTCATGGCTTTGAAGCGAGCATGTCTGTGGCCCATCCATGGCCCAAGCGTGGCCCATCGCACTCCCCGGTTTTCACCGTTTCCCCATTTTTGGACCATCGGCCTTTTGGCCCAGGGTTTAAGCCGCCTGCAGCCACGCTGAGTAGCCTGCCGTTATGAGCCAACTTGCATTCGAATTCGAGCCGTTGCAGGAGCGCAAAACCGCATCCCCCGTCGCACCAAGTGGTCAGCCACTGACACCCGAAAACATGGCCCGGCAGCTGGATCAGCACCCGGACTACCGCGTGCTGCGTCGGCTGGTACCGGTGTTGGACTACGGTTCGGCACCCGCCGACATCAGCGCGGGCGTGCAGCGCGTGCTGGTGCTCGACACCGAGACCACCGGCCTGTCCCACGCCAGCGACAAGATCATCGAACTGGCGATGCTGCTGGTGCAGGTGGACGTGTCCACCGGCCAGCCTTTCGGCCCGGTGGAGACCTTCGAGGGCTTTGAAGACCCCGGTATGCCCATCCCCGAGGTGGCGAAACAGGTCACCGGCATCAGCGACGACATGGTGCACGGCCAGCGGCTGGACGCCGCGCAGGTGCAGGCCCTGATCGCCCGCGCCGACCTGGTTTTGGCGCACAACGCCGGTTTCGATCGGCCCTTTGTCGAAGCGCGTTTCCCCGGTTTTGCCCACAAGCCCTGGGCCTGCTCGTTCGCCGACATCGACTGGAAAGCGCTGGGCGCCGAGTCGGCCAAGCTCAGTGCGCTGGCGCAGGACCAGGGCTGGTTCTACGACGCGCACCGCGCCCTGGTGGACTGCCATGCCCTGCTGCAGGTGCTGGGCCAGCGGGTGGGGGACGACGGCGGCGACGGGCAGCTCAACGGCCTGCAGCGCCTGCTGGCCGCCGCCGCGCGGCCGAGCTTCAAGCTGCGGGCCACCGGCTCGCCGTTTGACAGCAAGGACAAGCTCAAGGCCCGCGGCTACCGCTGGGACGGCGAAGCCAAGGTCTGGTTCTGCAGCCT
>PNMN01000066.1 GCA_013823655.1 Comamonadaceae bacterium
GAAGCGCCCGCCCTGCGGGTCAATGGCCGCAAGGTGTCCAACGCCTGGGCCAACCTGGAAACGCTGTGGATGGGCATTGGCGACTCGCTCTACGGCTTTCGCGTCTACCCCATCGCGCCTCTGATCCGCATCATGCGCGCCAACCGCTTCATGCGGCGCTTCGACTTCGATCCCGAAGCGGTGGTCCGGCTGTGCTGGGCCAACGTGCGACCGGTCAACCTGGACGCGCCGGTGCGCTACCTCAGCGCCGAAGAAGGCGGCGTGTCGCACTTCAAATACCTGCGCGACAACACCCTGCTCACCTGGATGCACACCCGCCTTTTCCTGGGCTTCGTGCTGCGCCTGCCCCTGCTGATCTGGCGCCGCCTGCGCGCCTTCGGAGAACCCACATGACCGCCCCCCAGAAACGCACCGCTGCGCTGAAATCCGACCCGCGCATGCAGCAGTATTTCGGCAACGAAGACGAGCGCCGCGCCATGACGCAGGCGATGTTCGACCAGGCCGCCCCCGGCTACGACAACGCCGAAGCTCTGACGGCGCTGGGCAGCGGCGCCTGGTACCGGCGCGAGGTGCTGCAACGCAACGGCCTGAAGCCCGGCATGACCCTGCTCGATGTGGCGGCCGGCACCGGCCTGGTCACCGTGGCCGGCCACGAACTGGTGGGGCCGCAGGGCCGCGTGTGGGCGCTCGACCCCTCACCCGGCATGCTGGCCGAGCTGCGCAAGAAGGTGGATGTGGAAACCATCGTGGCCTACGCCGAGTCGATTCCACTGCCCGACCAACAGGTTGACTTCGTGTCCATGGGTTACGCCCTGCGCCACGTGGGCGACCTGAACCTGGCCTTTGCCGAGTACCTGCGGGTGCTGCGCCCGGGCGGTCGCGTCTGCATCATGGAGATCAGCCGACCGCAGAGCCGCTGGTTGCGCGGCCTGATGCACTTTCACATCAGCGTCATCGTGCCGGTGCTGGCGCGCCTCACGCGTCGGCACGCCGACGTCAAACGGCTGTGGGAATACTACGGTGACACCATCGAGTCGGCGCTGGAACCCGAACCCATCCTCGACGCGCTGCGGCGCGCCGGTTTTGCCGACGTGCAGTGCTCGGTCACCATGGGCGTGTTCCGCGAATACACCGGGCGGCGTCCGTGAGCACCACCGAGGTCTTCCTGATCGCGATGCTGATCATCTTCAGCATCCCCTGGCTGGTCTGGAGGCTCTTCAAAACCGACTACTTCGCCCCGCTGGTGGTGGTGCAGATCGTCATGGGCATCGTGCTCGGACCGGGCGTGCTGGGCCACTGGTTCCCGGCCTACCACGACTTCGTCTTCACGCCGCCGGTGGTGCAGTCGCTCAACGGCATCGCCTGGTGGGCGGTGATGCTGTTCGTGATGATCGCCGGCGTCGAACTGGACTTGCACAAAGCCTGGCAACACCGGCGCGACAGCGGCATCACGGCCGGCTTGGCACTGGGTGTTCCCCTGCTGCTGGGCTGTGGCGCAGCCGCCGTGCTGCTGGGTTTTGACGGCTGGATCGGACCGCAGGCGCAGGCCTGGCAGTTCGTGCTGGGCATCGGCATGGCCTGCGCCGTCACCGCCCTGCCGATCCTGATCCTGCTGATGGAAAAGCTCGACATCCTGCGCCAGCCACTGGGCCAACGCATCCTGCGTTACGCCAGCCTGGACGACATCGCGATCTGGGGCTTGCTCGCCCTGATCCTGATGGACTGGAGCCGGGTCGGCAAGCAACTCGCCTTTCTGGTCGGCTTCGTGGTGCTGAGCCTGGCGTTTCGCCGTCTCATGGTCTGGCTGGATGAGCAGGATCGCTGGTACGTGGCCCCGATCTGGCTGGCCCTGTGCGGTTTAGGCGCCGACTGGGCCGGTCTGCACTTCATGGTCGGCGCCTTTCTGGCTGGCGCCGTGCTGGATGGACACTGGTTCAACCAGGAAAAGCTCGACCTGCTGCGCCACCACGTGCTGCTGGTGATGATGCCGGTGTTCTTCCTCTCCACCGGCCTGCGCACCAACTGGACCGTGGGTGGCACCGAAGTGTTCGCCGCCGCCGCGCTGCTGCTGCTGGCTGCGGTGGCGGGCAAGCTGATCGGCGTGCGCATCGCCGCGCGGGTGCTGAACTGGCCACCCGGTGAAGCTTCGATCATCGGCTGGCTGCTGCAGACCAAGGCCCTGATCATGATCATCTTCGCCAATATCCTGCTCGACAAACAAGTCATCACCAGCGAGGCCTTCACCGCCCTGCTGCTGATGGCGGTGGCCAGCACCATGCTGACGGTGCCGATGGTGGAGCCACAGATGCGCCGCGTGCGCGCTCTGGTGGGTTCGGCCCGGTGAAGTCTTGGTTTCCGTTCGGGCTGAGCTGGCCGTTGCCTTGCTGACCCGATCATCCTGAGCCTGTCGAAGGACAGGCTCAGGGCGAACGGTTCAAGGTTCAAACTTCATTGGGCCGGAGCAATAGGACCAAACACCAGCCCCGATCACCGGCGATGGGTCGATGGGCGCGCGTTCAGATCATCGCGCCGTTGATGGAAATCACCTGGCCGGAAATGTAGCCCGCCTGTTCCGAGGCCAGAAAGGCCACGAGGTCGGCCACCTCTTCGGGGCGCCCGGTGCGCTGCATCGGCACCAGCTTCTTGACGGCGTCGGCGTCGAAGCTGCCTTCGATCATGCCGGTGGCTATCAACCCTGGTGCCACCGCATTGACGGTCACACCGCGGCTGGCCAGTTCCAGCGCCAGCGACTTGCTCGCGGCGTGCAGCGCGCCTTTGGCGGCCGAGTAGTTCACCTGGCCACGGTTGCCAGCCAGCGCCGCCACCGACGAGATGCTGATGATGCGGCCCCAGCGCGTGCGCATCATGGGCATGGTCAGAGGCTGGGTGACGTTGAAGAAGCCGCCCAAGGAGACGTCAATCACGCGATCCCACTGCTCGCCGCTCATGCCCGGGAACACCGCGTCGTCGTGGATGCCGGCGTTGTTCACCAGGATCTGGATCACACCCAGCTCGACCAGCGCTGCCAGTGCGGTGGCGGTCGCGGCCCGGTCGGTGATGTCGAACGCCACCGCTTCGGCGCTGCCGCCATCGGCCTGGATCTGCGCCACCATGGCCTGTGCCTTGTCCAGCCCCCGGTTGGCGTGCACGATGACGTGGTGGCCGTCGGCGGCCAGGCGCCGACAGATCGCGGCGCCGATGCCGCCACTGCCGCCGGTGACGAGAGCACGGCGGCTCTTGCTGGATCTGCTCATAAGGTCTGTGCGTCGAGCACCACCGAGGCCCGGCCTTCGATCAGGCAGCGCTCACCGTGGTGGATGTGGAACTGGTAAAGGATGAGCCGCGCGTCACCAGAAAGGCGCTCGGCACGGATGCGCAACGGCCCGCACAGGTTGTCCAGCCGGTCCACATGCAGGCTCAGGCCACGCACGCTGGTCAGGTAGCCCTGGGTCGGCTCGGTGGTCGATGGCGCAAGCAAGGCGCCGTGAACCGCCATCGCCTGGGCCGCGTACTCGACACCGGTGGCGGCGCCCAGGCGGTCTGCGGCTCGCAGCGGGTTCATCGGGTCGGTGTGGCTCAGCGCTTCGCAGACGATGCGCTGCCCGCTCCATTCGAGCACGTTCTCCAGCAGGCACATGCTGCCCTGATGGGGAATGTGGGCGGCGATCCAGTCGCGGTTCAGCACGCTCACAGTTGCAGGTCCACCCGAAGCTGCATGGGCGCGAGGTAGTCCAGCACCACCGGGCCGGCCGTGCCGCGCGACAGGCGCTGCAGCAGGGGCAAGGCGCGCATGGGGGGGATGTTCTGGCGCAGCCCTTCGAGGGCCGGATCGGCCAGCACTTCGGCCGCCGCCCGGCTGGGTGTGACCGTGATCGACGCCAGCGAAGCGTCGCCGCGCTGGGCGCTCAGCAACAAGGCCACGCCGCCGCAGTCGGGCGTGTCGCGCATGGCGCGCAGCGGCTCTGGGTATTCGCTGTCGTAGGCCACCAGCAGCACCGGCTGCCCGTCCAGCGCCACCTGTGCCAGTGCGTCCATCAGACCGGCGCCGAAGCTGGCGTCAAACGCGCCCAGCACCTGGCAGGGCGCCATGCTGTGCGTGGCAATGCCCCAGTAGCCCGCAGCGGCGTTGTGCACCGAGTTGTGAAAGCGCGTGGGCGAAATCTGGCGGTCTTCACCCGCGAGCTGCTCGCACAGTGCGTGGCAGTTGTGGCCGTCGGCGCTCGAAGCGGCAAACACCGTGGCCAGCGTGGACGCGTCAGCGCCGGCCTGGGTCACCGCTTCCAGACCCACCCCCAGGCAGACCCGGATGACGCGACTGGCGCGCCGACGCTCCGCCGCAGGCAAGAGCAGCGGCACCGGCAGCACAGACGGCGCGGCCTCATAGGCCGATTCACCGCGCAGCACCGCCGCGGCGGTGGGCCAGTCGGGCAGGCCGGGCGCGATCAGGCCGATGCCATTGATCCAGGCTTGCAAGGGGGGAATGTGGGGGCTCATTGCGTCACCCCAAAAACCAGGCTGCAGTTGCTGCCACCGAAACCGAAAGAATTGCTGAGCACATGGCGCAATGGCGCGCTGGCGCCATGCAACTGGTAACGGATCGCCAGGGTGGGGTCGAGCGATTCGGTACCGGGGCTGCCCGGCAGGCGGCCATCGGACAGCGCCATCGCGCAGATGACAGCCTCGACCGCGCCCGCCGCGCCCAGTGTGTGGCCCGTGAAGCCCTTGGTCGAGTTGACCGGCACGGCGTCGCCGAACAGCGTGCTCACCGCCTGGCCTTCGGCCGCGTCGTTGGCGGGCGTGGCCGTGCCGTGCAGGTTGATGTAGTCAATGTCGCTGACGCCCAGGCCGGCCGAACGCAGCGCCGCTTCCATCGCCAGGCGCGCGCCCAGACCCTGCGGGTGCGGCGCCGACATGTGGTACGCGTCGCTGGACTCGCCCGCACCCAGCAGCAACACCGTGCCCGGTGCAGGCTGGTCGGGGCGCTCCAGCAGCGCAAAGGCCGCACCTTCGCCGATCGAGATGCCGTCGCGAGCAGCGTCGTAGGGCCGACACGGCCGGGACGACGTCAGCTGCAGCGAGGCAAAGCCGTAGAGCGTGGTCAGGCACAACGAGTCCACCCCGCCGACGATGGCAGCGTCGATCTGTCCCAGCGCGAGCTGGCGCGCGGCGGCAGCGAACACCTTGGCGCTGGAGGAGCAGGCGGTGGAGATCGCCATGGCCAGGCCTTCCAGACCAAAATAGTCGCGCGTGAACTCGGCGAGCGAAAACGCGCTGTGCGTGCTCCGGTAGTGAAAATCGTCGGGCAAGGCACCGGTGACCGGATCGCGGCGGCGGTAGGCGAGCTCGGTCTGCAAAATGCCGGCGGTGCTGGTACCGAGAAACACGCCCACGCGGTCGGTGCCGTGGCGCTCCACCGCCTCCTGCACGCGCTGGGCAAACCCATCGGTCTCCAGCCCCATCTGGACCAGGCGGTTGTTGCGACAGTCGTAGCGGCGCAGCGTCCGGGGCAGCACCTGCGCATCCACCTGCGCCACCTCACCGATCCAGGTGTCGAGCGCCACCGATTCGAAGCCGCAAGGAGCCAGACCCGAGCGCTCGGTGCGCAGCGCCTCGCGCGTGGCATCCAGCCCCCGACCCAGGCAGGTGGTCAGGGTGTAGGCGGAGATTTGCAGGGGGGTCACGCAGGGTCCGGCAGAGAATGAATACCCGAATCTTAGGGGATGCGCGAAAAACTCTCGGCCTCACACGGGGACGCGACAGACCAGCATCACGTTGGCAAACGGCCGCCCCTCGCTCATGGGGGAATGGTTCACCTCGAAGCCGGTCTGCGTCAGCAAGGCCGTCCACTCAGCCAGGCTGCGGCAGTACAGACGCGGCAAGCGGTGACCACGGCCAAAAGTGGCCACATGGTCGACCCAGTTCGAGATGTGGAACGGCAGACCGGCACTCGCGTCGCCGACGCGGGTGAGGAACAGGCCACCGGGCGGCAGGGCGTCGTGGATGCGCCGCAGCACTTGCGCCTGCTGGGCGTGGTCGAAATAGTGCAGCGCGTCCAGGATGGTGATGGCGTCGGGGTGGCCGAAATCGGTCTGGTTCATGTCGCCCTGTTCGACGCGCACCACCGGGTGTTCGACGCCAAAGGCCTGTGCTGCACGGTCGACGTCCTTTTTCATGAGCTCAACACCACGCAGGCGCTGCGGTTGCGGCGGGGGCGCCCAGTCGGCGGGGTAGTGGCCTTGCTCGTACAGGCGGCGCGCAGCGAGCAGCCAGGCGAACAGGCTGCCCTGGCCGCAGCCGAGGTCCAGCATGCTGCCCTGCGTCGGCAGCAGACCACGCCGCAGCAGCTCACGAAAGATCGGGTCGCCCCCCAGCTTGCCGCGGGCGTAGTGGTAAGCGAAACGACCGGCGGCGCGAAACGGCTGCGTGGCCTCGTCAAGCAGCACAGGAAGGAAGGTGCGTGTCATTTCAGGGCGTCTTTCAGGGTCACGGTGCGCAGCCGGTGTTCGGCCAGGGTGTGCAGCAACAAGGGCAGGACCGAGAGCACCACCGGCTGGCCCCCGGGCGTGCGCGCCGAGTGCCCGTCGTGCATGAGCAGGATGTCGCCCGGTCCGAGCCCGCGGGTGAGGCGCTGCAGCACGCGCTGCGGACAACCCTCGCGGGTGTCGTAAGGGCGGCGCGTCCAGGCCGCGAGCTGCAGGTCGAGTCCGGCCAGCACCGGCTCCAGGAAGGGGTTGCGCAGACCGGCCGTGGGGCGAAAAAACAGCGGCGCCTGGCCGGTGATGTCGCACAGCGTGGCCTGCGCCGCCGCGATGTCGGCGCGCATGCGCGCCGGGCCGAAGAGCGAGAAGGCGCTGGAGTGTGCATCGCCGTGGTTCTCTACGCGGTGGCCGCGTGCAACGATCTCGCGGCACAAGGCCGGCTGCTCGCGTGCACGCCTGCCGATGCAGAAAAAACTGGCTTTGGCGTCGGCCACGTCGAGCAGATCCAGCACACGCCGGGTAACGTCCGGGTCCGGGCCATCGTCGAGGGTCAGAGCGATTTCGCGGCGCGTGATCGCCGCAGGCGGCAGGCGCGTCAGATTGG
Source organism: Comamonadaceae bacterium (assembly GCA_013823655.1). Classification (GTDB taxonomy): domain Bacteria; phylum Pseudomonadota; class Gammaproteobacteria; order Burkholderiales; family Burkholderiaceae_C; genus Hydrogenophaga. The sequence continues at coordinate 7,084 of PNMN01000066.1, forward strand.
GGCCGAGCAGATGGGAGCGTGGCAGCAGGCCGGCGAGCGTGAGCACCGCGTGGTTCGCGGCCAGCGCACCCAGCATCCAAGGCCAAACGGTTGGCGCCATCAGTGTGCCCATGGTGGCAGCGACGTGCACCACGGCGGTGGCCTTGAGGGTCGGGGTTGCGGTCCAGGAGCGGCTCATGGCAGCGTGCGAAAAAATCCGAGACCGAGAAACCGCCCCCAGAGGGTCCGCCAGACTGTCCAGTCGTGCGCACCGGGCAAGGTGCTGGGGCGAACCTGGGGCAGCCGCTCAGCGAGCAGGCGCATGCCGTCGGCAAAACGGTCCTGTTCACCGTAGCCGAGAAACACGGGGCCGGGCAACGCGGGCTGCTTGAGCCAGCGCCAGAGCCGGAACTCCGGGTCCTGCAGCTGGTCTTGCGTGGGTTCCCAGGCGTCGACACCGCCGGCGCGCTGCACCGCGTTGCTGGTCAGGCGGCTGCCGGGGTAGGGCGCCAGCAGGCACAGACCATCGATAGCGCCGGTCTGCTCGGCCAGGTACGACAGCGCGAGCTGCCCCCCGCGCGAAATGCCACCCAGCCAGACCCGGTGGTATTGCGCACGCGCGGGTGTCAGCACATCGGTTTCCAGCACCCGCAGGGCGGCCCGGTTGCAAGCTTCCAGCGCGTGCAGGTCCAGTGCCATCAGGTCCAGCGCCAGGCCACCCCGCTGCACCGCCTGGAACAGGCCCGCGTCCACCATGTGCTGCGGGGTCATCCGGGCACCGGGCAGCAGCACCATCAGGTCGGGCGCACCACAGCGCTGGTGCAGCGCGCTCGGTGCTGTCATGCGCGATGCGCCGGGTGGATCCACACGGCCGACAGCAGCAAGGCCAGCAAGCTGCCCGGGCCCACCGTGGTGCCGATGGCATTGAGCACCGGCACGCTGGACAGTGCCAGGGTGCCAAAGCCGATGGTCGTGGTGAGGGTGGCCACGCCCATCGACATGAAGGTGGTGGCATCGAGCGCTTCGCCGGCGGCGGCCCGGTCGAAGAACAGCGCGTAGTTGGAGCCCACGGCGACAATCAGCAGCATGCCCACCAGGTGCAGCAGGTGCAGCCGCACGCCGCTCAGGTGCAGCAGCGCAATCACCCCGGCCACCGTGAGCACCAGGGTCATCATGACGCGCAACAACCGCGCCGGCGAACGCAAGCTGAAAGCCAGCAAAGCCACGATGGCCACCAAGCCGACAAGCGACAACTGCACGGCCTCCTCCATGTAGCCGGTGTAGAGCTGGTCGAATTCGGTCTTCATGTCAACAAACAGGGCACCGCTGCCCGCCAGCGCCGCGCGCAGCCGCTGGACCGGCATGTCGGCCTCGGGCGCGTGCGGCGCGGGGCGCAGGGGCAGCATCACCGTCCAGCCAGCCGGTCCGCGCACCAGCATCGAATCGACCGCCAGCGCCAGCGTGGTGCCGTCGAGATCGGCGCGCCGCACCGGCCCCCGCTCCCGCGCAGCCTGCACATCGGCCATGAAGGGGCCGAGTTTGTCGGCCGACAGCGGCGAGTCGGCCAGTGCCGTGCGCAAGCGTTCCTGCAACACCTGGGCGTCCGGCAGGTGCGCCAGCCGGGCCGACTGGCGCTGTTCGCTCGGCAGGAAACGCGCCGGGCTGTCGTAGCCGCCGATCAGCCCTTGCGCCACCAGCGCATCGAGCCGCTCGCCGACACGTTCGGCAGCCTGCAATGCCGCTTCCTGGCTGCTGCCGCTGACCATGACCAGGTAGCGGCCATCGGGCGCGGCCAGGTCGGCGCGCATGCGGGCATCGGTGGCACCGTCGGAGGCGCTCACGGTGGACAGCGCCGAGAGGTTGCCGTCCCACAGCGTGGCGCGCTGCACCCAGAGGTAGCCAGCGGTCAGGGCGGCCAGCACCAGCACCACCGCCCGCAGGCGGTGCGCCTGCCCCAGCAGGGGCAGCAGGCGGTGCACCAGTGGGCCCGGCGTCGGCACGCTGAGCTGAGGGCCGACCAGGGTGGGCAGCACGAAGCGCGTCACCAGCGCTGCGGTGACCACGCCCGACAAGGCGTACAAGCCCAGTTGCGACAACCCGGGAAAGCCCGAGAACAGCAAAACAGCGAAACCCAGCGCCGAGGTGAGCACACCCAGCCGGATCGTGGGCCAGAACACCTGACGCCAGGTGCTCAAGCCCCCTCGCCCAGACTGCACAAAAAAGTAGATGGCGTAGTCCACCGCCTCACCGATCAGCGCCGAGCCGAAACCCACCGTGATGCCGAACACGGTGCCGTGCACCAGGCTGACCACCACCACGCCGGCCAGCGCACCACTGGCCACGGGCAACAGCGCCAGCGCCAGCAGCCGCGGCGACCGAAAAACCCAGAGCAGCACCAGCACGATGCCCGCCGTGCTGATCAGAAACAGGCGCGAGACTTCATTCTTGATGGTGTCGCGCGCACTCACCGCGAACTGCCCCGGGCCGGAGAGGTGCAGCTCGATCTGGTGGTGGCCGCTGGCCTGCACGGCCTGCTCGAACGCGCTGCGCACGCCCGCGATGGCGCGCTCCTGACCGTCGGTGTCCGACCCGAGCACCCGCGTCTGCAGCAGCAGCAAGGCGCGCTCGCCATCGCGCGAGGCCCAGACGCCGGCCCGGGTTTCAGGCTGCGCGCCCGGGTTCAGACCGTCCACCACCGCCAGCAGCTCCCCGGTGGGGTCGCGCGCCAGAAATGGCTTGAGCATCAGACCCACGGGGGAAGACAGGTTGTCGATCGTGTTGGCCACCGCCTGCGTCAATCCGGCTTCGGTGAAACGCTGGGCGTCCAGCGCCGGGCTCAGCGGGTAGCGGTGGCGCAGGAAAAAGTCCCGTTCGCCTTCCAGCCCACCGGCTTCGCCGTTCTGCACCGACACCAGATCGGGATGTTCCACCAGACGCTGGCGCAAGCCGCGCGACACGGTCGCGCGTTGCACCGCGTCGCCGCCTTCGATGGCGAGCATCAGCAAACGGGACGCCGAACCATCCTTGATCTGATCGACCAGTACCTGCTGCTCGGCACTGGGTCGAGAAGGCAGAAAGAACGACATGTCGGTCGTGAAGTGGCTGTTCCAGACCACACCGGCACCGGCCAGCATGAGCAGCAGCCAGAGCAGGAAAACCCTCAGGGCAGCCGGTTTCATGGGGCCTGGACAGGCTCAATGGCGATTTCCGAACGGTCGCCGTCGGCCAGCAGGTATTCGATGTGGCGCACCTGGCTGGCGCTGCCGGTGACCGTGATGCGCTGCAACAGCGCCGCGATGCCGGGCTCGCTGGGCACCAGCAACAGAGTCCACTGGCTGCGGTCTCCCTGGACCTGCAGGGCGTAGTGCGCGTCCAGCGCCTTGCGGTTGCCCGACAGGATGCTGCGGATGCTTTCGACAAAAGCCTGGGCTTCGGGCCGACTGGTGAGGTTGATCGACTGCTTGCGCGTGTCGCGCTCCAGGCTCAGCGTGTTCCGGTCCAGCAGCACGGTTTCGGGCTTGGGCAGCAGGGTTCGCTTTTCCAGCCGGTCGGGCGGTGTGTAGGTCATCTCGCCCGAGGCCTGCACCGGCTTGTCGAGCAGCGCGATGTGGCGCTTTTCGACGAAGCGCGCCTTGCCACCTTTGTGCTGCGCCAGATCAAACATCAGCTGGTCGATGCTGTACGCCGCTTGCGCACCGGCAGAAAACACCAGCAACAGAACCCCGAGACACGAGCGAAACATCATTTTTTCTGCCAGAAATCAAAAAAGTTGAACCAGTTGTACGGGGCCTTGTGGCAGTGGCGCGTGAGGCAGTCGGCGTAACGCTGCACGGCCTGTGCGATGGCCGCATCGCGATCACCGCGCTCGACGCCTGAAAAGTCGGCCAGCGGTTCGAAGTGCAGGCTGTAGCGGTTGCTCCCGAGGTACAGACCGGTCATGAAAAAAACCGGTCGCCGCAGCATCGCTGCCATGCGCCAGGGTCCAATGGGAAACTCTGCGGGCTGCCCCAGAAAGTCGACCGCCTGCATGGTGTCACCACCCAGCGAACGGTCCGCCAGCATGCCCACCACGCAGCCGGCATCGAGCTTGTCCCGGACTTCGAGCATCGACTCCAGCCGTCCGAGCGGGATGATATCTTGCAGCGCCTTGGGATTGATGGCCGCCAGCGTGGCGTTGAGCTTGCGGGCGTTCTGCTCGTACATCAGCATCGCCACGCGCAACCCGGCCCGATCCCGGCCGATGGCGCGCAACACCTCGAAGCTGCCCAGGTGGGCGCCGACCAGCAGCACGCCGACCTGCCCGCGCAGCGCCCCGTCCAGCGCCTCGGCGCCGTGCACCTCGATGTCGAAGGCATCGAACCGGTCGTTGAGCAGGTACACCCGGTCGTGGATGGTGCTGGCAAAGCTCAGCACATGGCGGTAGCCATCGCGCCAGTTGGGGCGCCGACCCAACGCCCGCTGGAGATACGCCCGGCTGGCCCGGCGTGCGCGTGGCGCAAAAAGCACGAAATACAGCGCGATGCCGTGCAGCACCACGCGCCCGAGGCGGCGGCCGAAAGTCAGCGAGATCCAGACCATCAGCTTCAGGATCGGTGCATGGCTGCGCTCCTGCTCGCGCATCCAGTCGGGGGATTCGGCTGCGCTCACCGGCATGCCTCACGCGGTCGGCGCCGCCAGGCTGCCAGCAGCCACGTCGCGTTCACCGCAGCGCACCGTGAACGACCAAACACCGCTGGGCGAGCGCCTGAAGGTGAACATCAGTTCGTCGCCCGGACCACAGGGGCTGAGGAACTTGGCCTGCGTGATGTGGCAAGCACCCATCGCATACCCCAGCGCGGTCTGCGCCAGCCACACGGCGTGATCGAGCAACACCACACCCGGCACGATGGGGCGACCCGGAAAATGACCGGCGAACGCGGGATGGTCCACCGGAACCCGCCAGCGGAACTCGGCGTCAGCCACGGGTCACCCGCTCACGGTACAGGGTTTCCAGCGCGCCACGGGGCAGCTTGCCGGTGCTGTTGCGCGGCAGTGCATCGACCCAGACCAGCGGGCGCGGCAGAAAGACCGGGTCGATTCGCCAGCGCAGCGCGCCGAGCAGCGCCTCGCGCGCCAGGCCCGGCGCCACCACGAAAGCGGTGAGGCGTGTGATGCCCTCGCCCGCAGGACCGTCGGGCAGAAAAAAGGCGCCGTCCTGCACGCCTTCAATGGCGCACAGCTGGTGGCTCAGGTAGGCCAGCGACGTGCGCTTGCCCGCGATGTTGACCAGGTCGGCGTGTCGCCCATGCAACAGGAAACGCCCCTCGTCGAGCAACTCGATGATGTCCGACAGCGCTACGCGGCCCTCGACGTGCCCGCCCTGTGCGCAGGTGGTTTCGCCGTCCTGCTGCAGCTCCACGCCAGGCAGCAGTTGCCAGACGGCGCCTTTGGTGGTGTGGCGGCAGGCCAGCTGGGACGATTCGGTCGAACCGTAGATCTCGTGCACCGGCGCTCCGAAACGGCGCTCGGCCTGTTCCGCCAGCTCAACACTCAGAGGGGCCGTGGCCGACAGACAGGCGTCCAGCGCTGGCAAGTGCAAGTCAGCCGCCACGAGTGCCGACAGGTGGTAGGGCGTGGTCACGAGCATGCGCGGTCGGGGAACGGTCTCCAGCGCTTCGACCACGTCTTGTGGATAGAACGGCTTGCCGCTCCAGAACGAGCAGCCCCCGTGCAGGGCCAGCAGAAAGGTGGATTCAAAACCGTAGCTGTGCTGCGCCGGCACCGTGCCCACCAGCACCGTGCCGCTGCCCAGCAGGCCCAGCCCCTGCGCCTCAGAGCGACCGTTTTGCACCAGCTTGCCCCAGGTCTTGCCGTGCGGCTGGGGCAGGCCGGTCGAGCCCGAGGTGAACAGGATGGCCACCACGCGCTCGACCTCCACGGTGGGCATGGTCTCCACCAGTGGGCGCACCAGCGTGGCGAAGTCGGGACAGGGCAAGCACGGCAGGCCGGGCACACCCGGTTCGCCATCGGTCACGCCGTAAGCGCCGGGGTAGTCCTGCGCCAGTCGGCCCAGTGTCTCGATCGACTGCGATGCGGGTTGCAGGCTGGTCTTGCCAGCCAGCAGGCACGCGGCGAACACCACCGCAAAGCGGTAGCGGTCTTCGCACAGGTTGAGCACCCAGTCGCCTCTGGGCAACTCGGCCATCAGCGCCTGGGCATCGGCCAGGAAAGCCCTCACGCTCACCGGACCGGTGGGGCGCCAGGCCAGCGTGGCGTCCAGCCCATGGCCGCTGATCAGAGGCAACGGGCTCACTGGAGTACCTTCGCCCTGCGGGCTGCGGTGCGAGCTGGCTTGGGGGCGGCCCGGCGCTGC